>NZ_FYDT01000096.1:2500-5666 GCF_900187585.1 Pseudomonas sp. Irchel 3E19 | reverse complement strand
TGCTTTCGCAATTGGGGTTTCGGAATTTAATCTTGACGATGACCTACTCTCACATGGGGAAACCCCACACTACCATCGGCGATGCATCGTTTCACTGCTGAGTTCGGGATGGGATCAGGTGGTTCCAACGCTCTATGGTCGTCAAGAAATTCGGGTACTGAGTCGCGACCTGATGGCCTCGCTTCAGCAAATTGGGTATGTGACAGCTGTCGGTGTTTTGTGAACATCGAACTTTCGGTTCGTTTCGTCTTCACACACCGCAATCTGGTCTCTTCGACGCAAATTGCTTGGGTGTTATATGGTCAAGCCTCACGGGCAATTAGTATTGGTTAGCTCAACGCCTCACAGCGCTTACACACCCAACCTATCAACGTCGTAGTCTTCGACGGCCCTTCAGGGAACTCAAGGTTCCAGTGAGATCTCATCTTGAGGCAAGTTTCCCGCTTAGATGCTTTCAGCGGTTATCTTTCCCGAACATAGCTACCCGGCAATGCCACTGGCGTGACAACCGGAACACCAGAGGTTCGTCCACTCCGGTCCTCTCGTACTAGGAGCAGCCCCTCTCAAATCTCAAACGTCCACGGCAGATAGGGACCGAACTGTCTCACGACGTTCTAAACCCAGCTCGCGTACCACTTTAAATGGCGAACAGCCATACCCTTGGGACCGGCTTCAGCCCCAGGATGTGATGAGCCGACATCGAGGTGCCAAACACCGCCGTCGATATGAACTCTTGGGCGGTATCAGCCTGTTATCCCCGGAGTACCTTTTATCCGTTGAGCGATGGCCCTTCCATACAGAACCACCGGATCACTAAGACCTACTTTCGTACCTGCTCGACGTGTCTGTCTCGCAGTCAAGCGCGCTTTTGCCTTTATACTCTACGACCGATTTCCGACCGGTCTGAGCGCACCTTCGTACTCCTCCGTTACTCTTTAGGAGGAGACCGCCCCAGTCAAACTACCCACCATACACTGTCCTCGATCCGGATAACGGACCTGAGTTAGAACCTCAAAGTTGCCAGGGTGGTATTTCAAGGATGGCTCCACGCGAACTGGCGTCCACGCTTCAAAGCCTCCCACCTATCCTACACAAGCAAATTCAAAGTCCAGTGCAAAGCTATAGTAAAGGTTCACGGGGTCTTTCCGTCTAGCCGCGGATACACTGCATCTTCACAGCGATTTCAATTTCACTGAGTCTCGGGTGGAGACAGCGCCGCCATCGTTACGCCATTCGTGCAGGTCGGAACTTACCCGACAAGGAATTTCGCTACCTTAGGACCGTTATAGTTACGGCCGCCGTTTACCGGGGCTTCGATCAAGAGCTTCGCGTTAGCTAACCCCATCAATTAACCTTCCGGCACCGGGCAGGCGTCACACCCTATACGTCCACTTTCGTGTTTGCAGAGTGCTGTGTTTTTAATAAACAGTCGCAGCGGCCTGGTATCTTCGACCGGCATGAGCTTACGGAGCAAGTCCTTCACCCTCACCGGCGCACCTTCTCCCGAAGTTACGGTGCCATTTTGCCTAGTTCCTTCACCCGAGTTCTCTCAAGCGCCTTGGTATTCTCTACCCAACCACCTGTGTCGGTTTGGGGTACGGTTCCTGGTTACCTGAAGCTTAGAAGCTTTTCTTGGAAGCATGGCATCAACCACTTCGTGTTCTAAAAGAACACTCGTCATCAGCTCTCGGCCTTAAGATCCCGGATTTACCTAAGATCTCAGCCTACCACCTTAAACTTGGACAACCAACGCCAAGCTGGCCTAGCCTTCTCCGTCCCTCCATCGCAATAACCAGAAGTACAGGAATATTAACCTGTTTTCCATCGACTACGCTTTTCAGCCTCGCCTTAGGGACCGACTAACCCTGCGTCGATTAACGTTGCGCAGGAAACCTTGGTCTTTCGGCGTGGGTGTTTTTCACACCCATTGTCGTTACTCATGTCAGCATTCGCACTTCTGATACCTCCAGCAAGCTTCTCAACTCACCTTCACAGGCTTACAGAACGCTCCTCTACCGCATCATCCGAAGATGATACCCGTAGCTTCGGTGTATGGTTTGAGCCCCGTTACATCTTCCGCGCAGGCCGACTCGACTAGTGAGCTATTACGCTTTCTTTAAAGGGTGGCTGCTTCTAAGCCAACCTCCTAGCTGTCTAAGCCTTCCCACATCGTTTCCCACTTAACCATAACTTTGGGACCTTAGCTGACGGTCTGGGTTGTTTCCCTTTTCACGACGGACGTTAGCACCCGCCGTGTGTCTCCCATGCTCGGCACTTGTAGGTATTCGGAGTTTGCATCGGTTTGGTAAGTCGGGATGACCCCCTAGCCGAAACAGTGCTCTACCCCCTACAGTGATACATGAGGCGCTACCTAAATAGCTTTCGAGGAGAACCAGCTATCTCCGAGCTTGATTAGCCTTTCACTCCGATCCACAGGTCATCCGCTAACTTTTCAACGGTAGTCGGTTCGGTCCTCCAGTTAGTGTTACCCAACCTTCAACCTGCCCATGGATAGATCGCCCGGTTTCGGGTCTATTCCCAGCGACTAGACGCCCTATTAAGACTCGCTTTCGCTACGCCTCCCCTATTCGGTTAAGCTCGCCACTGAAAATAAGTCGCTGACCCATTATACAAAAGGTACGCAGTCACCCAACAAAGTGGGCTCCCACTGCTTGTACGCATACGGTTTCAGGATCTATTTCACTCCCCTCTCCGGGGTTCTTTTCGCCTTTCCCTCACGGTACTAGTTCACTATCGGTCAGTCAGTAGTATTTAGCCTTGGAGGATGGTCCCCCCATATTCAGACAAAGTTTCTCGTGCTCCGTCCTACTCGATTTCATGACTAAGAGATTTTCGCGTACAGGGCTATCACCCACTATGGCCGCACTTTCCAGAGCGTTCCGCTAATCTCAAAGCCACTTAAGGGCTAGTCCCCGTTCGCTCGCCACTACTAAGGGAATCTCGGTTGATTTCTTTTCCTCAGGGTACTTAGATGTTTCAGTTCCCCTGGTTCGCCTCTTGCACCTATGTATTCAGTACAAGATAACCATCTTATGATGGCTGGGTTCCCCCATTCAGACATCTCCGGATCAAAGTCTGTTTGCCGACTCCCCGAAGCTTTTCGCAGGCTACCACGTCTTTCATCGCCTCTGACTGCCAAGGCATC
>NZ_FYDT01000095.1:0-7485 GCF_900187585.1 Pseudomonas sp. Irchel 3E19 | reverse complement strand
TCAAGCCGGCTTGCCAGTACATCGCCGTGCAGTTGATCGTGATGGCAGCGGCCAATCCTGTTTCAGCGACGGGTAGACGGTTGGCGGAACTTAGAAAAGGCGTTGGCGGGCTGTTTCTGGATCACCGCCCAAGGCCTTCGAGGCCAAGGACGGTGAAGATTTCAAAAACCCGGTTTCCGGTGGATCGCAAGGCTGCTCCGCTTAAGTGAACAGCATTACGCCGATGGGCGGGTTTTATCTGACCGGTATCTGCTTAGCGGGCGTACATGCCCCACCAGAAGACGTGACCGAGGATGACGATCTGCTCTTCCTGGATTTCCTGGAAGGTATAGTCCTCATCCGGGTGTTCGTCACGGTTGAAGCTGCGCAGGCGAATGCCTGTAGGCAGACGATAGAGTTGCTTCACCCGCAACTGGCCGTTGTGATTGATCGCATAAAGGTCGCCATCGATGATGTCGCCGATGCCGCACTTGCCCGCGTTCACGCCGACCGTGGCACCGTCACGCAGCACCGGCAACATGCTGTTGCCGCGCACCGTCACGCATTTGGCCTGGTCGAACTGCACGCCGTTATGGCGCAGGCTACGCTTGCCGAAGCGCAGGCTGGAGCGCTCGCTCTCTTCGATGACGAATCTTCCTGATCCTGCTGCCAATTCAACCTCGCGAAGGAAGGGCACCGACACCTCGTCGTCATCGACAGGCGTGTCGTCGTCCCACAGCATTATGTCCTTGAGTTCCGCATGCACGTCATCACGCGCGGCACCGGCCGACGGCGCAACATCGGCACGCCCGCGCAACTGATCGGTGCTTACATTGAAGTACTCGGCGATTTTCGAAATGTGTTTATCCGAAGGATCGACGATCTTCCCGCTGAGAATCCGCGAGAGAGTGGATTGAGGCACGCCGGTGCGACGGTGGAGCTCCGTGGGGGAGATCCCGTGCTGGTCGAGCAGTGCTCTTAAGACGGAGGATACGTTGCGTTTTTGCATAACGCGCATAGTGCTTGAAGTTTTTACCGAAGACAAATGCTAATTCGCATAATTAACGCATAAATATGAATTCAGCTACAAAATGATATTGCCGAGCCATCATTTTGCATTGAATAACGGCCCGGCTCCAACGTGTGATCAGCCTTTGACGCGACGCGCGGCAGCATTGGCTTTTTTAAGTCGATCGGTTCTGGCCTTCCTGTCGTAATCGTCCTTGGCGCCCATGATGCCACCGGCAGCATGTACCCAGTCGGTGGCAGTGCAGCCGGAGATCAGCACAGCAGAAGTAAAGACTGAAGCAAAGATAAGGATGTTTTTCATAGTCGATTTTCCAGTGTCACTGATGACCACGCTGAATTGCAGAGTTGAAGAAAACCTGCTGCGGTTTGTTGGAGGGTGATTGCCGCTTTACTCATCCATGAGCTTTTGCAGTTTTGTCTGAGCTCGTTCGAGCCTGGCTTCCTGTTTCCTGATGACTTTCACATCGCCATACTGACGCGCGGCCTTCAGATAGTTCTGCCTGCGCCGTACTTCGGCTTCGGCCTTTTCGATGGTGCTCGAACGGTCATCCTGCACAGAAGGCTCGCGACAGTAACGCTCAACATTGGCAAGCGCCTGTTCCAGACCGGACTTGCGATAAACATTGTCCGCCTTATCAGCACGTTCAATTTGGAATACAAGTTCGGCACGACGCTGCACACAACTTTCTCGCGCGCCAGCCCAAGAACTATCGATGATGAAAACACCACCAACTAACAGAGACAGATTCCAGAGCAGGGTCGATCTCATGAGACAAACCCCAGATAACTTTTTTCTCCCACGCGCCCACGAAAGTGGCTCACCCGAGACCATGCCCTACGACAATCTAACGCTTCTTGCACACCAGAAAGTGCCGCCATCATCATGTCGCGACAGCGAGTTCTGCAAATAGGAAAGTGTTCAACCATCCACGCCACTGGTACGTAAACATGATCGAAGCAAAGCAAAACCGGAGTGCGATCAAACAACGTAGAAATACTCACATCCTTTTCTTTTCCAGCAATAACCGCCGACACAAACACAATACCTTCCCGATTTATTGCAATTGATCGCTTCCAGGCCGGAGACCTGGTCCCATGAGAACTGCGCACGCAAAACCAGAGCATTTATAATGTTCCTCAACAGCTTAAACATCATCATGTTATTCAAAGCAACCCAACAGCCGCACTGCGGCTGACTCTCCGGTAGTCGCAGGGGCTGTTGGCTTGACTCGAATCACATTAACAACGCGGGGGGCGTCGAGGCCTTACTGGCGTCTTACTCAGTCTTACTTAGTCGCTCAGAGGCCTTGCAGGCCGCGGGTTTGCGCTAGCGAGGGACGTGGCATACGCCATTGATCAGGTTATTGATATTGTAGTAATACTCGGTGTCGGAGAAGTAATTGAACGTCACCATACCACCTTGAAAACCTCTTTCCATGAACGGAAGTTCATCGCCGGCGGTGTCCGCGTCAAACTTTACAATCGAGCGCGTCTTGAACAGAAACCTGGAAGTATCCAGATGTGTTAGTGCAATCTCGAACTTGCGATCATAGGTATAGACTTTGCCTTCAGGGGTTTTGACGACGTAGTACACATAGAGAGCGCCCTCCCTTGAATCGATCGTCATATCGCCAACGCCATGCCAACGAACTTTATGATCATGAGTATGGACAAAATCGACGGATGCAAAACAGGGTGCGCGCGGAATATCGCGATTAATAAAATAGAGATGCTTGATAACAAGAGCACCAAAGATGCACACAGACGAGACGCCAAACAGTGCGATTATTTTTTTCCAACGAGTTGGTAGTTCACGCATATGGCCTCCCCCTTGCTTTCCGGCTTGATGCACTTGACCAGTAATTGGGAGAGTGGTTTTCGTACATAGTAGTTGATATCGGACAATACAATCGGTGGTTCGAACTCGCTGAGCGCCTTGACAATATCATCTTTGGACAATCTTTCACTTTCTTCTACATACAACTTCGCTTCGCCCTCTTGCCAGATGAGTTTCCACTCTTCCAGATCGGCTGGCTTTTTAAACACCAGGTAAGCGTAAAAGACTGGAAGAGCAATCGCCGGTACCAGGACCGCTGGCAAAAGGAAGCGCCAGTAACGACTGAATGGCTTTTTCGCCGTTGGGGCGTCGACGATGAATGGCTCAGCATCGTTTACCAGCGCAGGCGGCGACTCAGAGGATTGAGTCTGCGCGCTGACCAAGCGGATTTCACTTAACAGCACCACGCCCCGGCGTGGCAAAGTCTTGAGACTGTCCCGTGGCAAACCAACGTCAGCAAAATGCGCGCGAAGCATGTGCAGCGTCTTGTAATAACTGCTGTCGGAAATCACCAGCCCGCGCTCCCCCCAGACTCGGGAGATAAGCTGTTCTTTATCGGTCACGCCGGCTATCAGGGCCAGCAGCAGGTCACTTTCATTGCTGCCCAGCACCGCTGACTGCCGCGCCCGGTTGAGGGTCATTTTTTCCGCATCGTAGTAACAATCGCTCGCTGATGCTCCTGAGTCGATGCCCTCTGACTTTTCCAAGCTGCGTCCTCAACTGATCTGCAATCCTCGAATTCCGATCATTCGATAGCTTTTCGGCACTATAGGACACAATGCCAACCCAAGCGGCGGTGCGTTGCTGCATCCACCTCAAAAAAACTTCATACTCGGCCCCACTGAATCAACTCACGGGCCGCATCGCTGGCAAACACTCGCCATTTTGAAGATGCGAACGACCCCGTTTTTGCCTCGTCACTTTTTACGGTAAAGCTAAACCACTGATGAATAAAGCTATTTCAGACCTGTCCTCCCACACTCCGATGATGCAGCAGTACTGGCGCCTGAAGAATCAGCACCCGGATCAGCTGATGTTCTACCGCATGGGCGACTTCTACGAGATCTTCTACGAAGACGCGAAGAAGGCCGCCAAGTTGCTCGACATCACCCTGACCGCGCGCGGACAGTCGGCGGGGCAGGCGATTCCGATGTGTGGGATTCCTTACCACGCGGCGGAAGGCTATCTGGCGAAGCTGGTCAAGCTTGGCGAATCCGTGGTGATCTGCGAGCAGGTCGGCGATCCAGCGACCAGCAAAGGCCCGGTTGAGCGTCAGGTCGTGCGCATCCTCACGCCGGGCACGGTCAGTGATGAGGCGCTGCTCGACGAGCGCCGCGACAACTTGATCGCTGCCCTGCTGGGTGACGAGCGCCTGTTCGGTCTGGCCGTACTGGACATCACCAGTGGTAACTTCAGCGTCTCGGAAATCAAAGGTTGGGAGAACCTGCTCGCGGAACTGGAGCGGATCAATCCGGTTGAATTGCTGATCCCGGATGACTGGCCAAGGGACCTGCCAGCGGAAAAACGCCGTGGCGTCAGTCGTCGTGCGCCGTGGGATTTCGAGCGTGATTCAGCACTGAAAAGTCTTTGCCAGCAGTTCTCCACCCAAGACCTGAAGGGCTTTGGTTGCGAGAACCTGACCCTGGCCATCGGCGCTGCCGGTTGCCTGTTGGCGTACGCCAAGGAAACCCAGCGCACCGCCCTGCCCCATCTGCGCAGCCTGCGCCACGAACGTCTCGACGACACGGTGGTGCTGGACGGTGCGAGCCGTCGCAACCTCGAACTCGACACCAACCTGGCCGGTGGTCGCGACAACACCCTGCAATCGGTGGTCGATCGCTGCCAGACCGCCATGGGCAGCCGTTTGCTGACTCGCTGGCTGAATCGCCCGTTGCGCGATCTGACCGTATTGCTGGCGCGCCAGACCTCGATCACTTGTCTGCTCGATCGCTACCGTTTCGAAAAGCTGCAACCGCAGCTCAAGGAAATCGGCGACATCGAGCGGATTCTCGCGCGGATCGGCCTGCGCAACGCGCGTCCTCGTGACCTTGCCCGGCTGCGCGACGCCCTTGGCGCCCTGCCTGAATTGCAAGTGGCGATGACCGATCTGGAAGCGCCGCACCTGCAGAGTCTGGCGACAATCACCAGCACCTATCCGGAGCTGGCGGCGTTGCTGGAAAAAGCCATCATCGACAATCCGCCTGCGGTCATACGTGACGGCGGCGTGCTGAAAACCGGCTACGACAGCGAACTCGACGAGCTGCAATCGTTGAGCGAGAACGCCGGCCAGTTCCTCATCGATCTGGAAGCCCGCGAAAAAGCCCGAACGGGTCTGAGCCATTTGAAAGTCGGCTACAACCGTATTCACGGCTACTTCATCGAGCTGCCGAGCAAGCAGGCTGAATCGGCGCCAGCGGATTACATCCGGCGCCAGACGCTCAAAGGCGCCGAACGCTTCATCACGCCTGAGCTGAAAGAGTTCGAAGACAAGGCCCTCTCTGCCAAGAGCCGTGCCTTGGCGCGCGAGAAGATGCTTTACGAAGCGCTGCTGGAAGATCTGATCAGCCAGTTGCCACCGCTACAGGACACCGCCAGCGCACTGGCTGAACTGGACGTGTTGAGCAACCTCGCCGAGCGTGCGCTGAACCTCGACCTGAACTGCCCGCGCTTCGTCACCGAGCCTTGCATGCGCATCACCCAGGGACGTCACCCGGTGGTCGAGCAGGTACTGACCACGCCGTTCGTGGCCAACGACCTGAGCCTGGACGACAACACGCGCATGTTGGTGATCACCGGCCCGAACATGGGCGGTAAATCCACCTACATGCGCCAAACCGCACTGATCGTGTTGCTGGCGCATATCGGCAGCTTCGTGCCGGCCGCCAGTTGCGAACTGTCGCTGGTCGATCGCATTTTCACCCGTATCGGTTCCAGCGATGACCTCGCGGGCGGCCGCTCGACCTTCATGGTCGAAATGAGCGAGACCGCGAACATCCTGCACAACGCCACCGAGCGCAGCCTTGTGCTGATGGACGAAGTCGGTCGCGGCACCAGCACCTTCGACGGTCTGTCGCTGGCGTGGGCTGCGGCGGAGCGCCTGGCCCATCTGCGTGCCTATACGCTGTTCGCTACGCACTACTTCGAACTGACCGTGTTGCCGGAAGCCGAGCCATTGGTGGCCAACGTCCACCTCAACGCCACCGAGCACAACGAACGCATCGTGTTCCTGCACCACGTACTCCCCGGCCCTGCCAGCCAGAGTTACGGTCTGGCAGTGGCGCAATTGGCCGGTGTGCCGAGTGAAGTGATCGTGCGTGCCCGCGAGCATTTGAGCCGACTGGAAGAAACCGCTTTGCCCCATGAAGCGCCGAAACCTGCTGCCAAGGGCAAACCGGCGACGCCACAGCAAAGCGACATGTTCGCCAGCCTGCCGCATCCGGTACTCGATGAGCTGGCTAAACTGGATCTGGATGACCTGACCCCGCGTCGTGCGCTCGAAATGCTCTATGCATTGAAGAACCGGATATAAGCACTGAAGAAGCGGATATAACGCAAACGGCTTCAAGCTGTTAGAATCTCGCGCGGTTTGGGATGCTGCTGGCTAATAGCCTGGCCAGCAGGCATCGCTCCCGAACCTGGCGACCCCAACCGTGAAGGGGCAACGCTGCCGCCGCCTGAGGAGAGAATTAGAAATGACCTTCGTCGTCACCGACAACTGCATCAAGTGCAAGTACACCGACTGCGTAGAAGTCTGTCCGGTGGACTGCTTTTACGAAGGCCCGAACTTCCTGGTGATTCACCCGGATGAGTGCATTGACTGCGCCCTGTGCGAACCAGAATGCCCGGCCGTAGCCATTTTCTCCGAGGACGAGGTTCCAGAAGAGATGCAGGAGTTCATTCAGTTGAACGTCGAGCTGGCCGAAATCTGGCCGAACATCACCGAGAAGAAAGAATCGCTGCCGGACGCCGAAGAGTGGGATGGCGTCAAAGGCAAGATCAAAGACCTCGAACGCTGATCTGTCGCGCGCTCGAAGAAAAGGCCCTTACGGGCCTTTTTGCTTTCTTGCGGGCAAAAAAAGGGGCGGTTTGACCCGCCCACATTTTTTCCCTATTCCCTGTGTTCCTTTTCATCGTCCTGATGAATCGCATCCTGCGATGTCCATTCTCCTCATCCTTGAAGAGCGTGTCTGTCCGTCGACACAACCCCGATATTAAAGAGTTCCCAGCCCGGAGCAACGTGGTCGGGACGTAAAAACAGGCTGTCATAAGCACTTCATATTAAAAAATAAACATATAAATCAATAGGTTAAATACTTGCGCTGCGAGAAATGGACGTCTGCCGTCCTGTAAAAATAACGAACACTTACGGAAGAGTAAGCCAAGGCTTACAGCCCGAGACTACAAACCTGAGCTTTGCGCAGAAATCCCTCCTGCGCCGCCTCTCTTGCGGCAGCGCCTACATAAAGCAGGATGGCCATCATCCAGTAGGTAACAAAAAACCCCGAACCAGTCGGTAATGCTGTTCACTTAAGCGGAGCAGCCTTGCGATCCACCGGAAACCGGGTTTTTGGGATCTTCACCGTCCTTGGCCTCGAAGGCCTTGGACGGTGATCCAGAAACAGCCCGCCAACGCCTTTTCT
>NZ_FYDT01000094.1:0-7764 GCF_900187585.1 Pseudomonas sp. Irchel 3E19 | reverse complement strand
CCGTGCGGACCACTCTCCTACTCGGGTGCTGTCACACCAGTGCTAATGACGGTCTCTGCCCCGCGCGCGCTCTTCTACTCTAGCCCCAGTTTGCTGCGCGACAGCGCGGCGTCGAAGACGGGGCGGCCCCTCCTACAGGGCATTCCGGCTGTGCCGATAATCGCTCACCGCTTCATACACGGCCTTGCGCAGTCGATTGATCCCGCCAATCGGCCGATGCGCCTCAATACCAAACCACGGATTGAACGACAGGTTGTCGCACGCCAGATTCAACGCCGGCGTATCAAAGTCCTGCGGCGGCAGAGTGATCCGCGCCACGGTTTCAAACGGTGAATCCTGCTCGCGCCATTCGATGCTGGTGTCTTCAATCGGCATGTACTTGTGCACATCCTGGCGCTGAATCTGCAGAACAAAACACGCCGGCACCCGATCTGTAGAGAGTTGCTGATTCAACGCGCTGCGTAAAAAGTTCGGCAAATCGTGGTTCTGTCCGGGCAAAACGTAAGCCGGGCAATTGTCCGGATCGGGCGTCACCCGAAACTTCGCATTGGCTTCCCCGAACTTGTACGGCGATACCGAAAAGTAAGTCGTCCCCGTCGGACTGTCCGGTGGCGGCGACAGTGTCGCCAGCGCGATGAATAAATGCCGGATTTGCCAACTGCGCGGATCCCAGCCCGGAAAAAACGCCAGGATCTTTTTGCCTTCAGCCTGCGCCGCCACATTCTGACGATACTCGGCGACATCGCTGACAAAGAAGTTCGGATGGTTGAACATCACGAAGTCTTGTTCGTGCTGGCCCTGGCGGTCGCCCAGCAACGGTTTGCCGGGTACATCGAGCAATTTGATCGCCATCCCGCGGGCATCGCGAATGGCGTCGAATTGCGGATAGGCATTGCCATTGGACAGGCGAATCATCGCCTGCCAGGTTTTACCCGGCTCGCTGAATACGCCTTGCCTCAATGACTGCGCCAATTGCGGCAGCACTTGCACCTCTGCCTTCACACACCCGTGCGCCTTGGCGTGTGCGTCACGCAAGTACCGCGTGCTTTCGCGGTGTTGATCGACGATTCGCACAGCGGTCTGGATCACGTCCTGGGTCATGGCCGACTCGCCGGGCGGAATCAGCTCCAGGGCCGAAACCGGGCCGCGTTGCTGCCAGGCGAACCACGCCGTGGCGATGGCCCAGCCGAGCAGGCCGATAGCGAGCAGAATCAGCAAGGTTTTGCCCAGCAAGCGACCCAGCCACAACCAGAGTCGGGCCAGCATCGGCAATTCTTTCTTGAAGGTCGAGATCATGGCAATTGCGCCTCCAGTGGGCCGCCGAGGACTTTCAGGTATTCGAGTAACGCCCAACGTTCCTCCGGCTGTAACAGCCGCCCGATGACACCCTTGCCGCGTTCGCCTGCACGGAATTCGTGGCCGCTGTTGTGGTTGCCGGTGATCCGCGTGTCGAACAGGAAACCGTTGGTAAAGGCTTCCGTGCGATAGCCCAGATGTCTTGGGTCGTATTCGAACGTGCCTTTATAGAAGGTGGTGACGCGTTCATCTTGCGGAGACAGCAGCTGATAAATGCTTGGCACCGAGCCGTTGTGCAGGAAAGGCGGGGTAGCCCAGACGCCGGCCAACGGCCGCGCCTTGTAGGCGACTTTTTCGCGCACGCCGATGGGCAGACCGAAACCGTCGAGTTCGGGTTTCTCCTCAGGCGTGACCTTCGCCTCACGATAGGCGCGGTTTTCCACAAATGCGGTGACGTAAGCCAAACCCTTGGCCACGGACAACTGGCTCAGATCCAGCGGTTTCTGAGGCGTCGGATGCAGCTTTACGTCCATTTTTTCCAGTTCTTTGAGATCCCATTGCAGGGCCGTCAGGTCGAAGCGGTGGGTGGCGATGTTGTTGGCGGCGTTCGGGTCGGTACCGATGACGTCTACCGGCAACATGTGCAGATGTTGCACCCAGCGTTCGCCTTCCTGAGTCTTGCGGGGGACGTGGCAGCCAGCGCAGTTTTCGGCAAACAGTGCGCGACCCCTGGCTGCCAGCGGCTTGTCGACGGCGCCCAACAGATCTTCGGGCCAGGCGGGCGGTTGCAGGCGTTGCAGGGTTTGTTCGATGTTGTGCAAGTCGCGCACGCGGACGCTGGACGCGTAGCGATCATCGCCTTGCAGCGGTTGGCCATTGGCGTCGAAGAAATTCAGGGTGGCGCCGACACCCAGCGCTTCACCGATGTTGCGCGCCATGGGCTGTTGCGCCGAACCGTTCCACTGCACCCAATCGAACGTCCACATGTCCCATAGTTGCGGGTAGTCCACCGGGGCATTGGCCACACGATAGTTGGCGGGGGAAATGGCATCGCCGAACGTTGCGTTGGCAATTCGCCCGAACGCATCGGCCCGGCCCGGGCCTTCCTCGGTGGGGTAGAGGCCGCGGTGGGTGTCGTTCCATGCCACTTTCAGAAAAGTGTCCAGCGAGGCTTTGAAATCCTTGCGCAGTTGCTCGTGACGCGCTTCGTAGCCATCACTCAACACCGCGCGCGCGAAGCGTTCGAATTTCCACGGGTTGTAGTAAGTCGAGGTCAGACTTGCGACCAATGCTTGTCCGAAACTGCCACCACGTAACGTAGGAACGCTAGAAGGCAAAACATGCTGCGCCGTACCGCCGTCGATGCGCACAGCCTGGCCTTTGAAACGTAATTCACCGGTGTGGCAAGCCGCGCAAGTTATGTCGAGATATTGCTCGGTGTCGCCCGGTTTCTGGTGCCGCGCAAAGCCGACCGGCAAATTGCCGGGATTGTTCGGCGTGGGTTTGTGCTGCGGATCAATCAGAAAGCCAAAGCGTGCGAGGTATTCGGGAGAGGCGAAACGTTGTTGCGAAAAGGGCAACTCAAGTGCCTGGAACCACTCATAGCGCAGCCCCTTGACTTGCGTGCCTTGAGGGGTGAAGTAATAGGTCTGCCGTTCCTCCTCCGTCCACTGATTCAGGTAATGCACCTGCTGGGCGGGGTTATAAAGCGGCAGTCTGGGGTTGGCAACGTAGTACAAAACCACTGCGAGGACGAGTCCCGGCAGCGCGACGATCACAGTCAGCACACGGAATAAGAGGCGCAAGATAAACGTCCTTGTCGAATTGTTGTGCTGTTATGCCTGAGCCTGGTCCTATGCGGCAAGTGGCCATTACGCCAGAAGTCGTGGGGACTTGAGTCGGCCGTTGTCGGATGAAGATGACAGAAGCTTCATCGTCCCTTCGCCTGAATGCGTTTTAATCCCTGAACTTATCGAAAGATTGTGGCTCTCATGCCGGTAGCCATTGGTCGTGGCGGCCTGATAAGCTCGCGGCTTTACTCGATTGCCCTTTCGGCGCATGAACAAGGAAATAGCATGAAACAGCATCGGTTGGCGGCGGCGGTTGCCCTGGTAAGCCTGGTCCTCGCGGGTTGTGATTCGCAGACCAGCGTAGAGCTGAAAACCCCGGCGCAAAAAGCTTCCTACGGTATCGGCCTGAACATGGGCAAGAGCCTGGCTCAGGAAGGCATGGATGATCTGGACTCCAAAGCGGTAGCCCAGGGCATCGAAGATGCCGTCGGCAAGAAAGAACAGAAGCTGAAAGATGAAGAACTGGTCGAAGCCTTCGCCGCGCTGCAAAAGCGTGCTGAAGAGCGTATGGCCAAGATGAGCGAAGAGTCGGCATCCGCCGGCAAGAAATTCCTCGAAGAAAACGGCAAGAAGGCCGGTGTAACGACCACTGCTTCGGGCCTGCAGTACGAAGTGGTCAAGAAGGCCGACGGCCCACAGCCTAAACCGACTGACGTAGTGACTGTTCACTACACCGGCAAGCTGACCAATGGCACCGTATTCGACAGCTCCGTCGAGCGCGGCAGCCCGATCGATCTGCCAGTCAGCGGCGTGATTCCGGGTTGGGTTGAAGGTCTGCAACTGATGCACGTTGGCGAGAAGTACAAACTGTACATCCCTAGCGATCTGGCTTACGGCGCACAATCGCCAAGCCCGGCAATCCCGGCCAACTCGGTTCTGGTTTTCGACCTGGAACTGCTGGCCATCAAGGATCCTGCCAAAGAAGACGCCGCTGCTGCCAAGTAACAGGCACCAGTAACCGCTTCGACAACAACGCCTCGCTAATGCGGGGCGTTGTTGCATCTGGACGAAGGCAAGCGTAAACAGAGCGAACCGATGCCAGTCACGGTAGTCATAGCCTTTGAGGCTGCCCGCACTAGACGCACTGAGCCGCCAAGTCAATGAAATATTGGGGTTTTTTATGTGAGTAAAAAACGCCCGATCTGAGCGCAGCCCTTATGAAACGGGGCTCTCAGCGCTGAAATGCAGCTCTGTTCACAAGGTTATCCACAATTTGTGTGGATAACATTTCAACGGGAGGAATAGATGAAAGCTCCGTGGAATTTCGCTCGATTCCTGCCTCTGGCGGGTCGCCTGTTGGCCCGCGGTCGCCTGCCGACGTTGCTGTTTGCCGTGGCCAGTAAAGGCGCTGCGCAAGGCAATCGCCTGGGCAAGCTCAAAGATGATCTGCGTCTGCTCCAGGCGTTGTGCCTGGCTTACTGGCGCGGCGAGTATCGCGCGATCAGTGGCAAAGCGCTGATCTCGGTGGTCGCGGGGTTGATGTATTTCCTGAGCCCGGTGGATGCGATACCGGACTTTATCCCGGTATTTGGAATGCTTGACGACATTGCCGTGCTCGCCTGGCTGATGAAAACCCTCGACGATGAACTCAGTGCCTTCCGGATCTGGCGCAACCGTCAGCAACCGGAAAAACTGGCAGTTGTCGAGCGCTTGCCCGATACCCCTGAACAACTTCAGCTGCAGGGCCCGAAAAAGCCCTGATTCAGCCAGCCTGCCTGCAGATAGATAGCCCCCGCGACCTTAGCCGCTGTTAGGATTACACTTCTAGGGAAAAGTGCCGACTCGCTAAGTGTTGTTGTCCTACGGGGTAGTCATGGATATTCAGATAATTGCACGCGATGGCGAACCCGAATATGCGGTTCTGCCATGGGCTCAGTATCAGTCTCTACTGAAAGCAGCAGGCATCAACGAAACACCGCCGCAGCAGGCACCAGCGCCACTCGCGGCAACAGCAGACCCGGTTCTTCCAGGTCTGGATCAACTACGCAGTTTGCGCGAAGGGAAGGGCATCGTCATCGAGGCGCTGGCCCGCACGGTAGGCATCAGCCCGTCTTATCTGGCCATGATTGAAAGTGGTGAGCGTCTGCCCGACGCCGCGATTCGCCGCAGCCTGGCCTGGGAACTGACGGTGCCAGGGTGGAGGGACGAATCGTGAGCGTACGCATCAGTCGTCAACATTGGGACGGATTGCTGGGAGAGCTGGACCAGGCGCGCAGGCAGCGCCATCTGCTGACCTATCGGGCCTTGCTTGAACGTTTGCAATTGCCGACGCCGGCGATGCAAACCCTGACGGCCGCACTTGAGCATCTGGCCGCACTGGATGCCAAGGCCGAACAGCCATTGCGCAGTTCTTTGGTCATCAGCCAGGGCGCCAGTCGCCTGCCGCGCACCGGTTTTTTTGAATGTGTCGAGCGTCTTGGGCGTTTTTCCGGGCCGTCCGATGGCGTTGCCGCCGCCTCTTGGCATGCATCGGAGGTGGTCAGGGTGTTTGAGTACGAGTACCCGGAATCGGCGGAGGCCTGAGTGTTTTTACAATTCAAGGCGCGGCTCGCCTACTGGCTGGCCTGGCGGTTGTTTCACTGGTCATGGTTTGTCCGCCAACCGCGCGGTTGGCGCTGGCTCGAAGGCCAGTTCGCGCGCATGGCCAACCTCGGCGACGTCGGTGCGCAGAGCTTTTACGGGCACATCCTGACCTTTCGTGGTGTGGGTTTGGGCGCGCGCGAAGAGGGGGTGCGGCTGCTGCGTCTGGCGGCACTGGCTGGCGATGGCAAAGCGGCCTATCAGGTCGGGGTGATCAGTCTTGCCGGTACACCGAGCAAGGCACCCGATGCGGTGGAGGCCGCGCGCTGGTGGGGCATGGCAGCCAAGGCCGGACACCCGTTGGCCGAGCTCAAATTGCAAGAGCTGAATGCTCGCGCTTCAACGCAGTAAATCTTTTAGGGTCTGTCCAATAAACATGGCGTGAGGGAAACCTCACGCCATGTTTTCGTTTGTACGCTTTGTAGTCATTTGCTTTTGCAGATTAGTCCTACGGCAAGCGCCTACTTGCCTGACTTCTTTCCTGAGTGATCCCCCGCACAGTTCCCGCGCCTAATTTTTGCGCGAGGGAACGCCCATGCTCGACCCGGTTATTCAGTCCACCCCGCACCCAAGCGTGCGCTGATGGAAGCCGTCACCCGTATCGAGCACGAACTCGACAGCTTCCCCGACACCCTTACTCTCTATCGCGAGCAGCTCAAACACTGGGTCAGCCGTGCTGCCGACAAAGTCAGCCATGCCGCGGATCTGCCGTCGCTGATGGGCATGGAGCGGATCATCCGCTTCGGCGAAAGCAGTACCGCCGTCAGCAGCAGCGACGATCAGTTTTTCTCCAGCGTCGTCCAGTGTCCGAAGGGCGGATGGATGCTGATCGAGAGCAAGTTCGAGTCGGTGTATGACATCCCGCTCGGCAACATCGTGGTTGACGTGGTGGCAGTGGATGGCGGCGAAACGACGCCCATCACCCTTGATGCCGTTGGCAAAGGCAAATTCAAGGGAACGCCGGGCAAGTTCTATCGTGTGCATGTACATCGCGAGGTTACCCCGCAGCAGGTCGAGGAACTGTTCAAGTCCTATGACGGTTTGACTGGCGAGCTGGATGGCTGGCTGCGCAGCGAGTGGCAGGGGTTCAAGCCGCAGTGGTCGCAGTCAGTGGCGACGGCAGCGGGCAACGGCATGCTTGCCGGGAGTTGGGCGGCGATTGAGGGGGTGTGGGACAGCATCGGGATGCTCTCGGACATTCTCAAGGATCCGGGGGCGTTTGCCGAGCAATTGGGCAGTGGTGCAACTGATCTGGTCAATCTGGCAGCCACCGCGCCTGAGGTGATGGAGCAGCTTCAACTGCTGGTCAGTGACGAGGCGGCCCTGTGTTTGCTGCTACGCACGGCGAGTCTCTGGCTGGAGATGTTGCCGCCCAGTGAGATCGCCGGCAAAACCGCTCAAGCGGCGTCGATGATGATCGTGCAATTGCTGATCGATGTGCTGATCAGCGTTGTGCTGACTTTCGCCAGTGGTGGCGCAGGGATCGCTTATCTGACGCTGCGTCTGGCTGATCGCGCGGTTCAGTTGCTGTCAGCGATGACGCGGTTGGTGAAGGTGCTGTTTGGCATCGTCAACGGCTTCATCAAGTACGTTGATCAATACAAAACCGTTGCCGCGCGCGGCATAGCGGCCGGCGTGAAAAAAGGCCGGGTGCAACTGCGCTGGAATGCCCGGCGCAATGCCTCGTTGAAGAGAGACGAACACCACGACGACGCCTCGGATCAGGCGAAAAACCCCAACGGCGACAGCGCCGATTGCGTGCCCTCGACCTGCACCAATGGCTGCCCGGTGTCGATGGTTACTGGCGAGGAACTGCTGACCCTGACGGATGGCACGCTCGATGGCGTGTTGCCGTTCGAGTTCACCCGGTTGTATCGCACCAGCGCCGCCGAGATCGATGTCGGGCTGGGTTTTGGCTGGAGCCATTCGCTGGCGCATCGGCTGGAGTTTGATGGCGATTTTGTTGTTTGGGTGGATCACGAAAATCGTCGCACTCAGTTTCCAGCGCCGAGTGTCGAGCGGCCGGCGATTCACAACA
>NZ_FYDT01000082.1:0-15494 GCF_900187585.1 Pseudomonas sp. Irchel 3E19 | reverse complement strand
GAAGTTGTGGGTAAGTTCCAGTGCCCGAGCCAGACGCATAAAAAAATCCGATGCCTATTCAGGCATCGGATTTTGATTTCTTGCGGCCAAAGGTCAAGCAAAAGGGCTTAACTGATCGGCATTACCCCGCAGGGTGCTTCTTTTTAAAACAGTCGGTACTTACTGACCCGGCTCATTCTGCGACAGAACCAGCTTGCCTTCCTTGTCGACCGGAATCTGGTTGCCCGGATCGCGATCCATCCGCACTTTGCCTTCCTTGCCGTCCAGCGAGTAACGCACGTCGTAACCAACGACTTTGTCGCTGATGTCATTCACGGTGTTACAGCGAGTTTGTGTCGTGGTGTAGGTGTCACGGTTTTGCATGCCTTCCTGCACCTTGTTACCGGCATAACCACCACCGACAGCACCAGCGACCGTGGCAATCTTCTTGCCGGTGCCGCCGCCGACCTGGTTACCCAGCAAACCACCCGCTACGGCGCCAATGGCGGTACCGAGAATCTGGTGTTGATCCTTGACCGGCGCCTGCCGGGTCACCGCAACGTCCTTGCATACTTCACGTGGCGTCTTGATCTGTGTCTTGACCGGTTCAACGGCCAGCACTTGCGCATACTCAGGGCCGCTTTTAACCAGGCTGTAGGTGGCAACAGCACCCCCGGCAGTTACACCGACAGCACCCAATACCGCACCAACCAGCAACGACTTGTTCACATGAACCTCCTGACCATCACATGCGGGACGCGCCCGCGCTTCTCCCAGCCTTGGAGCATAAAAAAAGGCGCGAGTTCAACTCGCGCCTTTTCTGGCTGACAGCTGGAAAAGCGATGGCCGTTATGGACGGTCGTCGACTTCCTTCTCGGTGTTGGCCGGAGGAATCAGATCCTCAGTCGTCAGGTTCAGCCAGATCAGCACCACGTTCGCGATGTAGATCGACGAGTAAGTACCCGCCAGAACACCGATGAACAGGGCAATCGAGAAGCCGAACAGGTTGTCGCCACCAAAGAACAACAGTGCTGCGATCGCCAGCAAGGTGGAGATCGACGTCGCCATGGTGCGCAGCAGGGTCTGGGTGGTCGAGATGTTGATGTTCTCGATCAGCGTCGCCTTGCGCAGCACGCGGAAGTTCTCACGAACCCGGTCGAATACCACGATGGTGTCGTTCAGCGAGTAACCGATGATCGCCAGCACCGCCGCCAGTACCGTCAGATCGAAAGTGATCTGGAAGTACGACAGGATACCGATGGTCACGATCACGTCGTGGATCAGCGAAACGATGGCGCCGACCGCGAACTTCCACTGAAAGCGGAACGCCAGGTAGATCAGGATGCCGCCGAGCGCCAGCAGCATGCCGAGGCCGCCCTGGTCGCGCAGCTCTTCGCCGACCTGAGGGCCGACGAACTCGACACGCTTGACCGTTGCCGGGTTGTCGCCGCCGACCTTCAGCAGCGCTTCCGCCACCTGGTGGCCCAACTGCGGATCTTCACCCGGCATGCGCACCAGCAGATCGGTGGTCGCACCGAAGCTCTGCACGATGGCTTCGTGATAACCCGAAGTCACCAGTTGCTCGCGCACCTTGGTGACATCGGCCGGACGCTCGTAGGTCAGCTCGATGAGCGTACCGCCGGTGAAGTCCAGACCCCAGTTCATACCCTTGGTGGCGACACTGAAGATCGCCAGCAGGGTGAGGAATACTGTGACGCCGAACGCAAAGTTGCGAACGCCCATGAAGTTGATTGTACGTAACATGGCAGCCCCTTAAATCCACAACTTCTTGAAGTCACGTCCGCCGAAGATCAGGTTGACCATTGCGCGGGTCACCATGATGGCCGTGAACATCGAGGTAAAGATCCCGAGGGACATGGTCACTGCGAAACCTTTGACCGGGCCGGTGCCCATGGCAAAGAGAATCCCGCCGACCAACAGAGTGGTCAGGTTGGCGTCGAGAATCGCGGTGAATGCCCGGCCGAAGCCTTCGTTGATTGCACGCTGCACGGTCATGCCGGCGGCGATCTCTTCACGGATCCGCGAGAAGATCAGCACGTTGGCGTCGACCGCCATACCCATGGTCAGCACGATACCGGCGATACCCGGCAGGGTCAGCGTTGCCCCCAGCAGCGACATCAGGGCCAGCAGCAGCACCATGTTCACCGCCAGTGCGACGGTGGCGATGACGCCGAAGAAGCGGTAGATGGCGATGATGAACAGCGAAACGAACAGCATGCCCCACAGGGATGCATCGATACCTTTGGTGATGTTGTCAGCACCCAGGCTCGGGCCGATTGTGCGCTCTTCAGCGAAGTACATCGGCGCCGCCAGACCACCGGCACGCAGCAGCAGCGCCAGCTCGGACGATTCGCCCTGACCGTTCAGGCCGGTGATGCGGAACTGAGCACCCAGTGGCGACTGAATGGTCGCCAGGCTGATGATCTTCTTCTCTTCTTTAAAGGTCTGAACAGCAACGTCTTTCTCGACGCCATTAACCACTTGCTTGGTGTAAGTGGTGACCGGACGCTGCTCGATGAAGATCACCGCCATGCTGCGACCGACGTTCGAACGGGTCGCGCGGCTCATCAGCTCGCCACCGTGGCCATCCAGACGGATGTTCACTTCAGGCGTGCCGTGCTCGCCGAAACCGGCTTTGGCGTCGGTCACCTGGTCACCGGTGATGATCAGGCCACGCTCGATCTGCGCCGGAGGACGGTTGCCTTCACGGAACTCGAACGTTTCGGAAGTGGCTTTCGAAGCGCCCGGCTCTGCCGCCAGACGGAACTCAAGGTTGGCCGTCTTGCCCAGAATACGCTTGGCTTCGGCAGTGTCCTGCACGCCCGGCAGCTCAACCACGATGCGGTTGGCGCCCTGACGCTGGACGATCGGTTCGGCAACACCCAGCTCGTTGACGCGGTTACGTACCGTGGTCAAGTTCTGCTTGATGGAGTATTCACGGATTTCCGCCAGCTTGGCCGGGGTCATCGCCAGACGCAGCACCGGTTGACCGTTGAGGTCGGCCGGAACAATGTCGAAATCGTTGAAATTCTTGCGGATCAGCGCACGGGCCTGTTCGCGGGCATCTTCATCGCTGAAGCCCAACTGAATGGCACCGCCCAGTTGCGGCAGGCTGCGATAGCGCAGCTTCTCTTTGCGCAGCAGGCTCTTGACGTCGCCCTCGTAGACTTTCAGGCGTGCATCGAGGGCTTTGTCCATGTCCACTTCCAGCAGGAAGTGCACACCACCGGACAAGTCCAGACCCAGCTTCATCGGGTGCGCGCCCAGATTGCGCAGCCATTGCGGGGTGGTCTGTGCCAGGTTCAGCGCGACGACGTAGTCATCACCCAATGCCTTGCGCACAACGTCTTTGGCCGGCAGCTGATCTTCAGCCTTGGTCAGACGGATCAGGCCGCCCTTGCCGTTGGCCGCCAGCGTGGCTGCCTTGACGTTGATCCCGGACTCTTTGAGCGCGGTGCTTACGCGATCCAGATCGGCCTGATTGACCTGCAGTGCCGTGCTGGCGCCGCTGACCTGAATGGCCGGGTCATCGGGGTATAGATTGGGAGCGGAATAAATCAGACCGATCGCCAGCACCGCCAGGATCAGAATGTATTTCCACAGAGGGTATTTGTTCAGCATCACGCCGCCCGTTATGAACGCGGGGCGCCTTGCGCGCCCCGTCGATTGAGTAGAAGTTGGAACCTTAGATCGCTTTCAGCGTGCCTTTTGGCAGCGTGGCGGCGATGGCGCCTTTCTGGAACTTCATTTCCACGGTGTCGGAAACTTCCAGAACCACGAAGTCATCGGCCACTTTGGTGATCTTGCCGGCGATGCCGCCGGTGGTGACCACTTCGTCGCCCTTTTGCAGGCTGCTCAGCAGGTTCTTCTGCTCTTTGGCGCGCTTGGCCTGTGGACGCCAGATCATCAGGTAGAAGATGACCAGGAAGCCGACCAGGAAAATCCACTCGAAACCGCCACCCATTGGGCCGGCAGCAGCCGGTGCAGCGGCGTCAGCCATGGCATTAGAGATAAAAAAGCTCATTTAGCACTCCAGTTGCAAATGTTGAATCTTGGGGTCAGAAAACTCAGTCCAAAGGCGGAACGGGGAGCCCGCGTTTGGCGTAGAAGGCATCGACAAAGGCGGCCAATGTACCCTGTTGAATAGCCTCGCGCAAACCAGCCATCAGCACCTGATAATGGCGCAAGTTATGGATGGTATTGAGCATGCTTCCCAGCATTTCGCCGCACTTGTCCAGGTGATGCAGATAAGCGCGGGAGAAGTTCTGGCAGGTATAGCAATCGCAGGTCGGATCGAGCGGCGAATCATCATGGCGATGGAACGCGTTACGGATCTTCAGCACGCCGGTATCAATGAACAGATGCCCATTGCGGGCATTACGGGTTGGCATCACGCAATCGAACATGTCCACACCGCGGCGCACACCCTCAACCAGATCTTCCGGTTTGCCAACGCCCATAAGGTAACGAGGTTTGTCAGCCGGCATCATGCCCGGCAGATAATCCAGCACCTTGATCATTTCGTGCTTCGGTTCGCCCACCGACAGACCGCCAATGGCGAGGCCGTCAAAGCCGATCTTGTCGAGACCTTCCAGCGAACGCATGCGCAGATCCTGGTGCATGCCACCCTGCACAATGCCGAACAGTGCCGCGGTGTTTTCACCGTGGGCATTTTTCGAACGCTGGGCCCAACGCAGCGACAACTCCATCGACACACGGGCGACGTCTTCGTCAGCCGGGTACGGCGTGCATTCGTCGAAGATCATCACGATGTCGGAACCCAGATCGCGCTGAACCTGCATCGATTCTTCCGGGCCCATGAACACTTTCGAGCCATCGACAGGAGAGGCGAAGGTCACGCCCTCTTCCTTGATCTTGCGCATCGCGCCGAGGCTGAACACCTGGAAACCGCCGGAGTCGGTCAGGATCGGGCCTTTCCACTGCATGAAATCGTGCAGGTCGCCGTGCGCCTTGATCACTTCAGTGCCGGGGCGCAGCCACAGGTGGAAGGTGTTGCCCAGGATGATCTCCGCGCCAGTGGCGACGATGTCACGCGGCAACATGCCCTTGACCGTGCCGTAAGTACCGACCGGCATGAAGGCCGGGGTCTCGACGGTGCCACGCGGGAAAGTCAGCCGACCACGACGGGCCTTGCCATCGGTGGCCAGGAGCTCAAAGGACATGCGACATTCGCGACTCATTCTGTTTCCTCTGGGCCGGTTTGTTTAGGGGCAGTAGGTGCGGGGTTACGGGTGATAAACATCGCATCACCGTAGCTGAAAAAGCGGTAACCGTTGTCGACGGCAGCCTTGTAGGCGGCCATCGTTTCGGGATAACCGGCAAATGCCGAAACCAGCATCAACAGCGTGGATTCCGGCAAATGAAAATTGGTCACCAGGGCATCGACCACATGGAACGGCCGGCCTGGGTAGATAAAGATGTCGGTGTCGCCACTGAACGGTTTGAGCACGCCATCGCGCGCCGCACTTTCCAGCGAACGCACGCTGGTGGTGCCCACGGCAATCACCCGACCACCGCGCGCACGACAGGCCGCGACGGCATCGACCACGTCCTGGCCGACTTCCAGCCACTCGCTGTGCATGTGGTGATCTTCGATCTTCTCGACGCGCACCGGCTGGAACGTACCGGCGCCCACGTGCAACGTGACGAATGCAGTCTCGACGCCTTTGGCGGCAATCGCCTCCATCAGCGGTTGATCGAAGTGCAGCCCCGCCGTCGGCGCCGCTACAGCGCCCAAGCGCTCGGCATACACAGTCTGATAGCGCTCGCGATCCGAGCCCTCATCCGGGCGATCTATATAAGGAGGCAGCGGCATGTGCCCGACGCGATCGAGCAGCGGCAGCACTTCTTCGTCGAAGCCCAGCTCGAACAGCGCGTCGTGACGCGCGAGCATCTCGGCTTCGCCACCGCCGTCGATGAGAATCTTCGAACCCGGCTTCGGCGACTTGCTGGAACGCACATGGGCCAGCACGCGATGCGCATCGAGCACCCGCTCAATGAGGATTTCCAGCTTGCCGCCGGACGCTTTCTGCCCGAACAGCCGTGCCGGAATCACCCGGGTATTGTTGAACACCATCAAATCGCCCGGGCGCAAATGCTCAAGCAAATCAGTGAATTGACGGTGTGCGAGGGCGCCGCTGACCCCATCCAGGGTCAACAGGCGACTACCGCGACGCTCGGCCAAAGGGTGGCGAGCGATCAGCGAATCAGGGAGTTCGAAGGTAAAGTCAGCAACGCGCATGATGGGGTTCGTCTAGCAGGGCCCGAAAGTCTAGCGGAAATATCGAAAATTGACCATGAAACGTGATTGACCAACGGTAATCACCTCTCTATACTTCGCCGCCATTGAGCCCTGATGGCGGAATTGGTAGACGCGGCGGATTCAAAATCCGTTTTCGAAAGGAGTGGGAGTTCGAGTCTCCCTCGGGGCACCAAAATTAAGAAAGGTCTTGCTTAGCAAGGCCTTTTTTTTCGTCTGCAGGAAAGTGGTACGCCCTTCCCCTATTCATTCCCGACATGGCATTGCACCGCACGGTGTTACCGACCCTTCAATCAACAACAGCCCCCTGCCGACTCGAACCGGTTGCGCCATTCACTCTAATTTCGACCCAGCCCCTAAAACCTATTCACATGACTGACATTGGCATCTAGTTACATCTAACTGGTGCATTCGCAAAGACGCCCTGTCTTATTTCCGCGCGAAATCCACCAACGACCTCTCGATACCTAATTCACTCAGCATCCGCGTCGGTATCACCGGGATGCTGAAGGACCGCTGCTGCTCGCGTGAGCCTAGCCTGGTCAAAGGTGCGGGGCGGCGCCGGTAACTTCGAGGGTGATGCGATCTTGGCGAGGCTGCGCCAGGTCATCGAGCGCCTTGGTGAAAGCCGCTTCACCCGCTGGGAATCGGCGGCGGCAAAGATCGATGAACACGGCCCGCGCACCATCGATCATCTCGGCTTTCGCAAGACGCTGGAGTACGGCATGGGCGACACCCTGCACACCACAAATACCTACTACGTGCTGACCGAGGCTTGGCGCTCGGAGATCTTCCGGGGCATGAACCTTACCGCAGTAAACAAGGAACTCTTGCAACGCGGTGTGCTGGAGCCGAGCAGCGACGGCAAGGCATCAAGTCTCGTGCGATTGCCCGGCTTAGGCCAACAGCGGAACGAGCCCAGACGCACCGCCTATCTCTCCGTCAGCGAATAAGCCCGCGGCTACGACTATGCCACCACAGACTAGGGTCTCTCGCCGCCTGTAGGGCTCGTGGTTAGTATCTAGGAGGTAGGTCCGAACCTACCAGAGAGGCTGCAAGAACGCGGCCAAGGCTCGGCTAAATGTTGTACGCCTTGATGATTTTGGAAAGAGCGACGAATAGGACCATAGATGCTAGTAACCCCCATACGCTCCATTGCAAGAAAATCAACTTGCGCTTAAGGCCAGGCTGAAGACTGGCGAGATCTTCCGTATTCAGTTCTCCCCGCTTTATGAACGATTTTGGAAATGTCACAATGCCCGAAATACCCCCTACGAGCAGAAGCTTTCCCCAAGGACCGCCGTGCCTGAGTGGAGCTCTGATTGTTACAGCTGAACAATTTTTGAGTGGTTCTAGCATTTCATCCAGTCGCGTGTAAGCCAAGTGCAGGCAGACGCCTATCCAGACAATGCTGAGAAGAATAACAACTCCGCAGAGGAAGCCGACAACGAGTCCCGCCATGCTCATTTCGTGACCTCATAAATAGCTTCGCCCAATGTCTCACCCCCGGCGCCTAGAAGCTTTCCACCTGCGTATGAACCCGCACCGACAATGATAACGCCGCATAAAAGAGTGGCGGCTCCTCCCGTTGGAATTCCCAGTCCGATACAAATTGTACTTACGGTTGCGCCTGTCAGGGCGGCCCCTGTCATCGCTCCACCAGCCACGCCGCCGATAAAGTTGCCCCCCTCTGTGAATTTTATTTTCCTGCAAGCCGCTGCATTGCCCGCGGTGCAAACGTCTTGAACCTTCATATAGCTTGCGCCTCCCCCTACAGCAGTACCAATCCAGCCGCCGTACTTAACAAACTTGGCTGCTTTGGCGACGCCTTCAGCGTGAGTGGCATAGCCGGGAATCTGCCCCGGAGCACCTGCCAAACTCCAGTGGTGCACCAAGCTTTTGCTTGATATACCAAGGGCAGATTTCAGACTTGGATGATCAGGAAAACCAATGCCTTTCTTGGTCAGAAAGTTGAGTTGTTTGTCTAACTTGGCAAATAGTCGTGCACGCTCAGCGAAAAATTCAGGGCTACGTAAATTGCCATCTCGTAGGAAGCTTTTCTGGTGCAGTGTTTCGATATCTTTTAAGGAGGTTTGTACGTCGCCTAGGTTCTTGGCGAAGATCGCCGTACCAACACCGACTGAGGTTGAGCCTTGTGAAAGTACGGATTCTATTTCGCTCCGATGGCGAACCATGAAACTGGCTTCTTCGTCAGTCATTGGCTTGAGTGCAGCATCCACTTTCTGAGCTGCTTCTGTTAGCAGAGCTTCTTCACGGGTGCATTGGAGATTGTTCGGGTCGCTCAATACGATGAGTTGACCGGGCTTGGCATAGCCGGTTACGTGTGGGTTGAGGCGCTTGAATTTCTCAAGAGCGGCGCCGTCTGCTTTATCGAATAACGCAGCTTCGAGAGCAGATCGCGGCATGACCTCCTGGACGATGTAAAAGCCGGGTTCAGCCATTTCCTTTGCAACCTCAGGCTTCTTCGCAGGTGCATCAGGGTATTCCGACCAGTACTTCGCGTGCAGATCCGTAGGTTCCCCACCGCGGTAAGGTTTATTTCTCGGTGGGTTTACGAGTGCGGGTTTAGGCACGTTTCCATATTCGCTCATGAATCATCCTTGTTCGTCCCTGAGAATACTGATTTGAGGCTGGGCATAGCGACACTATAGAAAAAGACCACCACTGGCTGTAGGACAAATCCTAAGTGCTATACCAAAACTCTGGATACCTCTCAATTGCTAGGTATGAAGGATAACTTGCGAGGAAAAGCGATTGAATGGAGGCACATCGCCACTAAAAATCCGCCTGATCTGCTTAATTGAGCTTCATCTTGCTCAATAACGGGAACAAGCAGACCAACTCTCATTGATTCTGAATGGCAGAGATCGACTGAAGCGGTCAGTCGAGTAGAGCTATAAATGTGCCGCACTACTCTCCAAGCACCAGTGCGGTAGGTTCGTTTATTTCAGTACCAAGCAATTTATTCAAAACAATCAGCTAGAGTGAAGTGCCGTAGGCACGTCCAAATCCTAGCTTTTTTCAGTGCTAGCTTAGGGCAGGGCTGAATATCAAACTAGCTCACAACCACCTCGGCACGGAGTAGACATTTCATGAAGCTGACTAAAGCTCGCGTCCAAAATTATCGCTCTGTCGAGGACAGCGAAGAATTCGAGATCGGCGATCTCACCTGCCTTGTGGGCAAAAACGAAGCCGGTAAGACCGCGCTGCTCAGCGCAATGCGCGGATTGAAGCCGTCCCAGCCTTTCGAATTTGACGAGACCATAGACTATCCACGTCGGTTTTCGACTAGGTTTGACGACCGTCACCCGGACGGCAAGGCTGAGGTCATCCGGATGTGGTGGCAACTAGACGAGGCCGACATGGCCGCAGTGGAAAAGCGATTCGGGGCAGCAGTACTCAAAGGAGACACTTTCCAATCACACTTCGGCTTTAGATACGAAGGCGACTCCCGTATCTGGGAAATCGAGATTGACCATGTCAAATGCTTGGACAACATGGTTAACAAACACGCCCTTGATGCGACTGAACGCAATGTGCTCCATGGAGTTGATAGCGGCCCTACAGCGGATAAGTCGCTGTCGGCCCTCGCTGAGCGATCTCCGAAGCAGGAAGCATTGCTGCAAGACATTAAGACGTGCCGAGGATCGAACTTCGCGACAGGGGTGATCGATGTGTTGGCCGCACGCCAACCTAAATTTTTCTTCACCTCGCACTTCGAGCGGATGTCGGGCATGGTCTCAATCCAAAAACTCCAGCAGGACATGCAGAACAAGGTGGTGTCAGTTGGCGACAGAATTTTTTTGGATTTTCTCGAATACGCCGGCACTACGTTGGATGAGCTGATGGAGACTGATCGCCGCGAAGCCTTGAAGGCTAAGTGCGAGGCAGCCAGCAACGAGATCACCGAGGAGATCTTTCAGTTTTGGAGCCAGAATAACGCTTTGGAAGTTGTTATTGAGATCGACACGGGAAAGCCAAACGATCCGGCACCGTTTAACTCTGGGATGGTGGCCGACATCCGTATAAAGAACACCAATCACAAGGCCACATTGCCGCTATCCGAACGCAGCGCTGGCTTTGTCTGGTTTTTCTCTTTCCTCGCTCAGTTTAAACAACTCAAGAAGAACAATCGAAACGCCATTATCCTCTTGGACGAGCCTGGACTGACCCTGCATGGCAAAGCCCAAGGCGACCTGCTCCGCTACATCGTAGAGCGCTTGCTGCCTGATCATCAGGTTATCTACACGACACACTCGCCCTTCATGGTTCCCATGCATCGCTTGGCTGATGTGCGAATCGTGGAGGACGTGATAACCGAGGCAAAGGGAAAACGGCCCGAGGTGAAGGGTACGAAAGTCCGGTCGGATGTCTTGGAAGTCAACGACGACACTTTGTTTCCGCTGCAAGGTGCTCTGGGGTATGAAGTGACTCAGTCACTTTTCATCGGCGCGAATACTTGGCTGGTTGAAGGGCCCTCCGACATCCTATATTTGCAAGTTGTGTCTCAAGCGTTACTCAAGCGGGGGCGTGAGGGGCTAAGCGGCAAGTGGGCATTGTGTCCATCCGGTGGCATCGACAAGATCGCGCCATTCGTGCGTCTCTTTGGCGGCAATGGGATCAATGTGGCAGTACTCTCTGACGTCGCAAATGGAGACAGGACAAAGATAGATAATTTAAAGAAAGCCCAGATTCTCAAGGCGGGCCACTTCTACACCTGCGCGGATTTTGTCGGCGAGTCAGAAGCTGATGTCGAGGACCTATTTGAAATGGACCTGTATATCGAAATGCTCAACGGTGCATACAAGCCGCCTGCTTCGAATGCGGTTACTGCAGAAGCGTTGTTGGCTGCGACACCGACGCCACGAATCGTCAAGAAGGCAGAAGCCCTTTTCAGGCTAATGCCTGCCTCGGTGTCGGAATTCGACCACTTTGGCTGCGCCCGCTGGCTGCTTGAGAATCCCTCGATACTGGATAACGATTCACCAGCCGTAGCCACTACCCTGGAAAGGTTTGAGCAGATTTTCAGGACGTTCAATAAACTAGTGTGCTGATGCTTCACTATCACTACTTTTCGCACTAAAAACCTAAAATAAGCATTTAGCAGCTAATACTAGGGAGGGGGGGGGGCAGCTAACGTCTGGCTTGTGCGACCTATGCCCTCATTCAGTCGGCTGAAGTCCTTCGCGACACGTGGTAATTGGCCAACAGCAATCACTCAATAGCGTCTAGCACAATTGAAGCAACTCAATATCTAAAAAATAGCGGATGGATTTTAAATTCTTTACCAAAGTCACTTACGTCTAGTTCTTGCTTTGAGAAGTCCGAGTAAATAGTGAGTGTCTCGGATTTTTTTATTCCGATAACTCCAACTATGAACCAAATATTTAGTAAGATATTGAAGTCTACTGCTATTGCTTCTGACGTCAGATTATTATCGAACTCAGTGTGCGCCAATATCTCATATTGTATTTTGTCTTTTGTCTCTGCAATACCGCCAACTTTAAAATTATTTGTTTCGATATGGCAGAGCGTATCAATGTATTTATTTATGTGAGGGTAAAGGCTTGCCCATTCTTTGTATAATGCTTTTTTTCGGGAAACATAGAATTTTTCCTCGGCCTCTAGTAGAAAATCTTCACATAGTTCTGTAGAGCCGTCTGCCTCAGCCAAACATAGGTTGACGAAGTCAATTGCATCACGAGGCCTGAGCATTGTTCTTTCAATAATGTAATTGTCCGCCAACTGGCCTTTTACCGTAAAGTTAAAAATATCGTCAAACTTTGTTATGGCGCTGCCTTGGTATTGATGCTTAATTAAGTAATTTACACGCTTATCCAGCATTTCTCTTATCTCTCTAACGTCCCACTGAATCGGGAGTATCAGAGACTTGTCTTTTTCCTCTTGTCTAAGATTGTTGTCGTAAATTCCTTTTATGATATCAGAGCGAATGGAAATGATGACTTTCACCGTTCTGATGTCAATAAGTTCGCGAAAGGCATCGAGTAGTGCGTTGATGAAATCGTAACGTATTGAGCTTGAGCTCAGCCATGACTTGTCGAGATCATCTATACTTATTATATATCTAAGCTGGCCCTCCCTTGAACTTTCTTCGATGAGAAGCTTTATTAGTTCCTTTTGCTTTCTGAGCAATTCACTACTTATGTAGTGTGTTGTGGCTCTTTGAATTTTCTCAGTGGATTCACTCACTTCCTTTCCAGATACTTTTATGAAGCTAACACCTAAAGAGCCTGACAAATCGTGTTGCATTTTTTCTGTAATTTCTGAAACAACATTATCATTGAAAAAATTATCTCGGAACTTCTCAATATATTCATTCGCGAGTGCTGAATTATATTTCTTTTTACCTCCACCCAAATCCGAAAGCAAATCTAGAAAAGAATTTCCCGGATAAAGAAGCTCAATAACCCTGACAAGGAGCACATGAATCCAAAGTGATTTGTAGAATATTCTTAAGTCAATTCCCTGATCTATTAGACTTGATATAAAAACATTGTTTTTTATGTGCTCAAAAACAGTCGACTCAGCCTCTATCGTCGAATGTTTTTTTATGTTTTTGTTTTCTGCGAGTTGTTTTAAAAGCGCTGTTTTTCCTGACCCTGTGCGACCAATGATAACTCTCTTAGGGAAATCCAAGCTACTTTCAAAGCTTAGCAAATTTGAAAAAATGCTTGTTTCAAGAAAACAAGTTTCCAAAAAAGTGTCAAACTCTGCGTCTAGATTACCAATTTGTGAATTTTTCCTGAAAATATAATTGGCCACTAAAAACATCCTTGTATAAAGAAAACTGAGTACAGTTTTACTGAACGCCTACCCTAACGGGTTTCATTGAAAATAAAAAGCCAGCGGTCTGAGTTCTTGATGCCGGCTAAGGATTCTCCGATCAAATCTGAATCGCCCCGGGTTGTCTAGACTCCCTCTAGGCTCGCGGCGTAACGCTTTCAAACTCTACCGGTGACAGCTGATTGTTGAATTGAGAAATCAGCGTGCTTTCACTCAGCCAATGACTGACCGCTTATCGCCGAAGGCGGCCTGTTGCGACTGCCGGCTATTCGCTGGCACAGCTAACGGACTGATGATTACAGACCGCTAATCGCATTTAGTGGGCAGGCCAAGGAGTGGGAGCATTCTGCCCTCCTGCATCATAGGCATAACCGCGTTTACTCCTCTTTCACGCATCAAAAGCGTTACACCAGATGGATGAGTTACACGCCACAAAATTGGTGTGCCAAGGCGGTGTAACATTAATAATATTCAATAAATACAGATACTTACCAAGTGTCGTTACACCAGTTACATGAGTTACACCACATTTGGAGGGCCATACACCCCCGCACCCCGGAAGCATCAATCCCACCAGCGAACGTCAGGTGTATCTCCCGCCGCATGCCTGGGGCCCCTGAGGGTTTTCGTTCCACACGGGGTCGGAAACCCGCCGGACTTTGTTAGCGGACAGATGCCCAGCTTAGTGAACAGGTGAACCGGGTGAACACACGGTTCACCAGTGCAACTGCACAAGACGTTGGTAGGTCGCTGGGGACCCTGAGCATTTATGAATGACACGGGGCACAAAACCCGCACGATCTTGGTAGTGGCTGATTTTTTCACATTGGTTGACAGGTTGACTCGGTTGACGGCCCATGGTGTCCATAATCATCAACACAAAAGGCCATCGTTACCGATGCGGTAACGATGGCCTCTTTTCAGCAAAATTCTTTCGATTTCAATGGCTGAAATTTCAGTAACTTTGAAAACCTTCCACTAACGCAGTCCTGCGGGTTTCCGACCCCGTACCATCGGTAAACCCTCAGGGTCCCCAGCACCTTTTCGGTGTCTTAGCCGCCTTGCTCCTCTGCCATACTCGATTCACCAGCGCTGTCGAGGTGCATGACTGAAAGGAAAGTACGATGAATGATGAACAGGATTTGCCGATTGAAGGGGAGTGCACCATTCACTCGCACCCGGTTCCGGCCGACGAGCTTTCGCGTTATAGCGTGGAAAGCGACCTCCATGCGGAGCGAGATATCGCTATCTATGTTGAGACCCAGGCACGTGATGAGGTGGTTCAGCACGTCGAGCGCATTAAAAAGGAAATAGTCCTGGGTGACACATACGAAATTTGGGACGTAACGACGGATAAGGATCGGTGGTGGGTCATTACCAACCTCACGAATCTGTACTCCCAGAAGCACTTCCCGACACTCGACTACACGATCTCTTTCCACATTGGGCTGATGATGCGATTGCGTAGTCGCCCAGATCGGATCGATAGCTCAGACCCCACACCTTTCGATGAAGTGTTTCGACGCATGGACCAGGCAGACGCTCGCCATGACGCAGCAGTTGAAGCTGAGGATTTTCAAGCTGTAGGCATGCTCCTGCGCGAAGCATTGGTCTCGCTTATGGGCGCCGTTAGGAGGCTGAGCGATATCCCCCAAGACGTTGACCGCCCTCAAGATGCCAATTTCATCGCATGGATCGATCTGTTGATGAATCATCTCTGTGGTGGCGGTAGCAATAAGGAACTGCGGCAGCATCTGAAAAATCTAGCCAAGGAGGCTTGGCAGTTATCGAATTGGCTGACCCACACCAAGAGCGCCAGTAGAACCGCGTCGTCCATCGCCATTCACACTTGCCAGACAGTTGTTGGCCACATGATGCAGATTCTCAAACGTGAAGAGCAGGACAGGACCGATCATTGTCCGGTTTGCAAGTCTCGCGAAATCCGCAAGTTCTACGATGTCAATATCGCTCCCGATGGTGACTCGTATTTGAGCTGTGGTGTATGTGACTGGAACGACCATCCGGGTATCATGCCGGCCTAGCACTGGCGAGCATGTATCCCTGCGTGTATCCCCAAGCAGCAAACCTCTCTGGAGGCCACGAGTTTACTGGAATACTACAGTCTCCCTCGGCACCAAAATTAAGAAAGGTCTTGCTTAGCAAGGCCTTTTTTCGTCTGTGGACTTGCCCCTACAAAACCGGACACCAACTCTCCGTTAAATTGATGCAGCTGCCAAGCGCCTGAACTCCCTCGGTGAACGGTAGTTCAAGGCGCTGTGCGGATGCTGCTCGTTGTAGTGTTCGAAGGCAATCGCCAGGTTACGCAGCGCCGTTTCCCGATCCGGCTTGGGCATGTGCGCCACGTAGTCACGCTTGATCGTCTTCACGA
>NZ_FYDT01000107.1:0-1279 GCF_900187585.1 Pseudomonas sp. Irchel 3E19 | reverse complement strand
TTTTGATCGGATACTTCGGCGATTTGAGCCTGATTGCCCGAGGATAAATGCGCTCCTCGCGTCGATGTGGCAGGACATAATGCGGGGCTGAGGCATGCAACTCTGCGAGATATTTGGGGATGTTCCCCGAACGATCCGCAGAAACGCCGTTGATAAACCCCAAGATCGCCCAAGTGCACGCGGTGAAGCTCAGTTCGCATGGATGGATGCCTGGACAATGGCGGCTCATCTCCACCATCTGATAACGCAACAGGTTGTAGCCCAACAACACGCCCCACAGTTCCTGCTCAATCATTTCGGGCGTCTTGCTGCGCAGCGTATAGCTGCTGTTCAGCAGGGTCTGCTTCATTTCTCTAAACCCTAACTCGATCTCCCATCGCTGGCTGTAGAGATCGACGATTTCGTCGGACGGGAAGCGTAATGAGTCGGCCATCGACGTCAGTATCTGACAAACCTTGCCCTTGACGGTTTTGCTCAGAAGCCGCGCAGTCAGGCGCTCCGGCAATCCAGGCCATTGCTTGCGGGCCTGCGGCGAAGTACTCAACGAGACCACAGCATCGTGGCGCCCCAAACGCTGAAGCACTTCGTACTGCGAGCCTTTTTTCAGCGGCATCAACCAATGTCGCTCGATGCCTGCTTGCTGCCATTGATGCAGCAACCCCAAGGAATAAAAGCCGCGATCGAACAGCGTCAGCGAGTGATCGGGGGTGGTTTCGATCAGTTGCTCCGCCAGTTTCATCTCGTTGCTGCGATAGCCGTCAAACGCGCTGCCAATCAGTAAGTGACTGGTCAATTCCATTTGGCAAACCATGCGCACCTGAGGAAAACCAGTATCGCCATGCTGGTTGCTGGCGGAGTCGTAACGCGCACGGTTTTCCGGTGTATCGGGCGTACGCCAGACGACGCCGTCGACACCCAGCAAGCGCAACCCGGCCCAGGTCGGATGACTGGCCGCTTCATGCCAGCTTTTCTGAGTCAGATCGAAGACTTGTCGTACGGCCTCGCTGCCCAGCCGCTGACGGGCTTGGACTACGGCGCTGGGCGCGACCAGCGGACGTTGCCCAGGCAGCATGATGTTCATGCGACTGACCACATCCCACGCCGACATGCGTCGAAAAAATGCCATGGAGATGACGCACCAAAGCATCATTTCCAAAGGTAAGCGTCGCCTGCGCAAAGTGGCTACACCGGCCTGCTCCAATGCCTGTTCGACCAGAGATGGATCAAGCAACGAGTCCAACCCTTCGAGGGAGTTGGGAGTCGAGACGAAGTTGTGGGT
>NZ_FYDT01000092.1:0-10097 GCF_900187585.1 Pseudomonas sp. Irchel 3E19 | reverse complement strand
GCGACATCAGTCATTACCTGATGCATCGGTACAACTGGATTAGACCGCACCAATTCAACAACGGACTGGCCCCAGCTCAGGCCGAGAAAAAACTTAACGTCGTGTCCGGGATTAGTTGACCACTACACATCGCTTCTTCAAGTGTGCACTGGGGATTGTTCGGATCGCTCAACACAATGAGCTGACCGGGCTTAGCGTAGCCAGTGATGTGAGGGTTGAGCCGCGAGAATTTCTCAAGCGTTGCACCATCCGGCTTATCGAACAATGCAGCTTCCAGCGCAGAGCGCGGCATGACTTGCTGAACGATGTAAAAACCGGGTTCCGCTGGTTCCTTGACAGCAGCCGGTTTCTCGGCTGGAGCTTCTGGATACTCTGCCCAGTGCTTGGCGTGCAGGTCAGTCGGTTCTACACCACGGTAGACCTTTTTTCTTGGCGGGTTAGGTTGCGCGGGCCTTGGTACGTTTCCATGTTCACTCATGCATCATCCTTGTCATTTCGGGAATCCCAACTGGCTTCTGACAGCCTGACGCTATCGAAACGCCCAAATGCTGGCTGTAGGACAAAGCCTAAAATGCTGTGGCCGAACGGCTGATTCCTGTCATTCGCGGGGCGCGCAGGATAACGGGTGAGGGAAAATGGTTGGATGGCAACAGATGGCCACACATAAATAATCTCAGGATTTGCCTGCATCGCCATGCCGAAAGCAGCAACAAAGTGGGCGGCACTTCACAAAGGACTTAGCATGAAGAATCACTATCCTCCGCCACCTTACGCCGAGTATTCAGAATTATTGCCGAGCTACAAATCAGCGGGAGGAACTGCCAAATGAAGGCTTCGACCCTCGTACTTGCCGCAATTTATTGCACGGGTATCAGCACAGCGTTTGCCGATGGCTCACAGACGCCAAACGACAAGCGCGGTCCAGCAGGCATCGTCGTCGGTGAGCGTCTGGTGGCGGCCAAGTCCAAGCTAGTCAAGCAAGGCTGGAAGCCGACGCGGATGCATACCAACGATGGCTATGAATACAGTGGCGTGGAGCGGGAGCTGGCTGCACGCAAGTTCTTCGAACTGGATACCTGCTCGTTTGATAGCTCGCGCTGCATCTTGTACTACTCGAAGAAAGGAACTTGCCTACGCGTCGATACCATCGGTGAGCAATTCAATGACATGACGGTCACGCGATGGACCCGTGAATGTCCTGAAGCGCCTCAATAACCACACGAAAACGGCACGGTAATAATCAACTGCTCCCACAGGTTCCAGCGTCGTACACAACATCTGCAATCAGCATAAAACCCTGTGGGAGCGAGCCTGCTCGCGAAGGCGCCAGAATGAACACCCGATCAATCACCAAGTGATCCCGGCATCCGCATCACCCCGGCAACTGCAAATTATCCAACGCCCGATTAACCGCCAACTCCCCGAGCATGATCAACTGTGCGATCCCCAACAACGCCCGACGCTGCGACGCCGGCAACAAACTGGCGACGTTCTGGGCAATGGTTTGCGCCGAAGCGAGTGTTTCACTGGCATCGACCAGCAGCTCTTCGGTTTTGTTGTCCGCCGTCACGGCATACATCCCGCGGATTTTACGTGGGGGCGGCGTGGAACCGGGTGGACAGAGGTAATGGTCGAGCGCGCGGTCGGCGGCTTCGTGGAGTTTTTTGGAATCGATGGAGTCGTAGGGGGAAACCGAGGCGGTTTCGGGCGGGTTGGGTGTTGGCTTGATCATGAGTGAATCTCCAAATCATAGAAAAGGAGCCATCATCTTTCGCTACCAAACGAAGGGGTGGTGGCCATACGAAGGTTGGTAGACCGGTGACTTGGAGAACCGGCGCGCCCGAAGACGCCCTGCGCATGGCCACCATAAATACACAGCCCCAAAAAGGCCTGCATCGGGTGACGCTATGCGCCAAGTCTAAGCCGGGCTACCAAACCCGATCGCTGATTCGTCAGCGACCGGACCACAATAGAATCCGACCCAAAAGCGCACAAGCCGGCGGATTCTGGCGTAGCTGTAGGCAAAGGCGCAAGGATGTGTAGCCTGGGAGAGTGTTTGGAGATGTCTTTTTAAACATTGGTGTTTATCGAGACCGAATTCCGTCACGCCTCCCTGAATAGATCCGTCCGCTTATCCCAACTGACGATTAAAAAGGGCCGAGATTGCCAGTCGCAACTGACAATCTCGGCCACGAGAATCGCTCTATTTTTTGCGATACATCTCGACGCGCTCCTCCCCAAGACGCCCCTATTACCCACCAGTGCTTTTTGGGTAACCGCTCGATCGTTTCCAAATACTTGTGTAGGCCAAAAGAAGACCGTCGGATGTAACTACGAACCAGGGACGATTCACCACGACCCGATATCTTTTATAGAAAAAAACTGACACGGAAAACGGAAGATTTTCAGCAGGACTTTTAGGATTTGTCTTGCAGCCATTGCTTGAGCTTCCCGGTAAAGTCAGACTACCGCAGCCACAAGCTGGCACGCCTCGCAACGATTCAAGGACGATACATGATTTCTTCTGCACGACTGGGTGATAAACATGTCTGCCCTTTGCCCGGCCATGGCACCACCCCGATTGCCTCCGCCAGTGGCGACGTAAATATCAACTTTATGGGCTCCGCCCGCGTTGGTGATACATGTGGGTGTGGCGCCGTAATCACTACAGGGTTTCCATCGATTCAAGTGAATGGCCGTCCTATGGCCCACCTTGGTAGTCCTACCAGCCATGGCGGAACCATCATCACCGGGTCAGGCGATGTAGGTGGCGGGTTTGTCATGGGCGATGCTGGCGGTGCATCCATCATCAACTTCATGGCACTGGGAGCGTTCCGCCCAGATGGGACCGTGGACGATGAAAAGATGGCGACCTTGCTCGCAGATCCAAATTTGACAGAGAAAGCTCTGGCGGCGAATGCATTGGTAGATCCACAAGCCAGTACCGAAAAACCCGAAGCGAAGACAGAGCCGGAAGCACCTACAACGTGCAAAGACCCTGACATGATGGAGCAACTGGCCAGTTACATCGCCGATGAGATGAACCGCAATATCAATGACCCAGCAGTCTTGGAAATGAAAGAATTAAACAGCTTCGATCCTGAGGCGGAAACCAAGAAATTTATGGAGCTTCCGCTCTACCTGCGCCTGGGGCAGGACCCTCAGTTTTACAGCATGGCACTTGGGAAAAAGGCGAAAGCTTTCGCCATCTGGACGAGTAAGGTAGGACAGGGTCAGGATTGGGATCACAAGCCCAAATTGGCCAAATTGTTTGGTGCGCCTTGGCATAAGCAGGGGCCGTATGACTTCTACTACGACATCTGGTCGAACATCCATTATGGGTACGTCGGCTTAGCCGGTGGACTCTCTGACAGCGTGCAGTTAGACGGCGCTGGAGTCGAGCAAATAGGCTCAGACAGTTGGCGCTTCCTCCAAGACCCCAAGAGGTTTGATGGTCCACGAAGGACTGAAGGCGTCGAAGGGATGCGAGCATGGGACGATGCTCCTGATAGGGTGTCGATCATCCTCGGAATGGAACTCTACAAGGAATATCCGAACGGCGGTCTCACGGCACAAATCATCATGAACAAGGTGTTGGCGGTGCCAATTGCTGACTGGGGTACAGGGGTTCAAAAGCATGTCTGCAAGTGAAAAGCGACCACGACGTATTGGCCGGTGGATAGGGTTATTTCTCATTGCTGCTGTGGCGTGCTGGTACATAGCTATACCGCGAGTTGTCGTTTACTACTCAAAAGACGGCACCAAGAACATTAATTACGTCCTGAACACACAGCACACCATCGTTCGCGGTGAACTGCTGCCCGGAAAGACAACGGGTGATGTAGGACATATCTTTCCTGACGATGAGTTCTTCATGCGTCTGGACTGGTGGAATGCAAAGGGCCTGAACCGTTGCGTCAGTATTAAGCCCCAATGGCCGACAACGGAAATTCATATCGACCATAACGGAGAGATTGACTCCAGTGAAGGCAGTGGCACTGATGGAACGCGATTGAAGGTTTGCAAGTAGGATTTAGCCAAGATATAGGTGGCTGCTTTCGGTCCAGAGTGTGTAAAAACACCTTCGCGAACACTTGCTATGATTTCTGAGGATTTCATCGCAGGGATCGCCCATGAAGCGCTTTATCCAAGGTGAACATCGAGGCCAAGGCACCTTACTTCCCGAGAGCCTCGACGACTACGTCAGCGATACCAATCCGGTGCGCGTAGTCGACGTCTTCGTCGACGAACCAGACCTGGTCAATCTGGGTTTTGAAGGTGCCATTCCAGCCGATACTGGCCGGCCTGCTTACCATCCCGCGATCTTGCTGAAGATCTACATCTACGGCTATCTCAACCGCATCCAGTCAAGCCGACGTTTGGAGCGAGAAGCCCAACGCAACGTCGAGCTGATGTGGTTGACCGGGCGGTTGATGCCGGACTTCAAGACCATCGCCAACTTCCGAAAAGACAACAGCAAGGCCATCCGAGGCGTCTGTCGGCAGTTCGTTGTGCTGTGTCAGCAATTGGGACTGTTCGGAGAACATCTGGTCGCCATCGATGGCAGCAAATTCAAGGCAGTCAACAACCGCGACCGCAATTTCACCAGCGCCAAACTGAAGCGGCTAATGGAAGAAATTGAATCGAGCATCAACCGTTACCTGTCGGCACTGGATGCTGCCGATCGGCAAGAACCCACGGCTTCCGAGTCCAGTGCCGTGCGGCTGGAAGAGAAAATCGCCAAGCTCAAAACTCAAATGAAAGAGCTTCAGGCGATCGAAATTCAGCTCAATGAATCCCCCGATAAACAGGTCTCACTGACCGATCCAGACAGCCGTTCCATGATGACGCGTGGCACGGGAATCGTTGGCTACAACGTGCAGACAGCGGTCGATACTCAACACCATTTGATCGTTGCGCACGAGGTGACTAACGTCGGTTCAGACCGCGATCAACTCAGCTCGATGGCCAAGCAGGCCCGCGCGGCGATGGCGTCAGATACGTTGTCGGTAGTGGCTGACCGAGGTTACTTCAAAAGCGAACAAATCCTGGCTTGCCACGATGCAGGCATCACCGCCTATGTGCCCAAGCCGATGACCTCAGGAGCCAAGGCTGGCGGGCGTTTCAATAACGATGCCTTCCTCTATGACGCGGTAAAAAACGAATACATTTGCCCGGCTGGAGAGTCGCTGATCTGGCACTACTCCTACGTTGAAAAAGGCCTGAAGTTGCATCGTTACTGGAGTTCGAAATGCCAGGGCTGCGGGTTGAAATCGCAGTGCACACCGAGCACGGAGAGACGAGTTCGACGCTGGGAGCACGAAGCCGTATTGGAGGAGATGCAGCATCGGCTGAGCAAAGCACCAGAGATGATGCGAGTCCGAAAACGGACGGTTGAGCATCCCTTCGGGACGCTCAAACAATGGATGGGAGCGACGCACTTCCTGACGCGAAAGCTGGCCGGGGTGAGTGCGGAGATGAGCTTGAATGTGCTCGCCTACAACATGAAACGAGTCATGAAAATCATCGGTGCTCGAGGTTTGATGAAGGCGCTGTCGGCCTAAAAAAGGCTGATTTTGGCCCATCCCAGAGGCTGTAAAAACCGCATTGACGTGTCCCAGGTCGCGACCGATGCGACCCGCACCATTGACCGTGCTATCGCTCAGCAAACGAACGTCGATGACCCAAAACGATGAGGCAATGAGCGTTTTTACACACTCTGGACCATAAGCCGCCCCAAGCTAGCGTCGACTCGATGCACTCAATGGAGGTGAACCCACCGCTAAGTGGTGGCATGATGGAATCACCCCAAGTTTTATTAGCGTGTATACGCTCGAACGCAAAAGGATTTTTGGATGAAGATCAAGCAGATCCAAATCACCGGAATTGGTGGTATCGACGACCTTATTTTAACCTTCGACGAACAAATGAACATCATAAGTGGGCCTAATGGAATCGGGAAAACGACAATTCTTGAAAGCGTTGCTCACGCATTTTCTGGCCTTGAAAGTAATCTTCTAAAGCGAAGGGTAAGTTCTGAGTGCGGGATGGTTAAGGCGCTCATGGATCAGGGCCATGGGAAAACCGAAGAGAAAACTTATCAAATCGTCGAGTTCAGCCCAAGAAAAACCGAACACACTGCAGCAACTGAGAACTACCCAAAGTATCTCATTTCATTGAAGATTGCGCGCACATTCAATTACATCGCATTAGATGCTGTATCTCGGGATATGGATAGAGACATATATAGCACTTCATCCAGCAATAAGCATGGCGTAAACCTGAGCGAAGTAAAAAGCTGGTTTGTCAATCGATATCTCTACTCTGCGCATGCCGGCGCTCTTTCGGGTGCTCGAATGCATAACTTTTATCAGGCAAAGAAATTTTTCTCCCTGCTGAATAGTGATTTTGAGTTCACTAGGGTGGATGCTGGAACCAATGAGATAATGGTGAATACGCCTGCTGGCGAAATTTATTATGAATATCTTTCCTCTGGCTTTAAGTCTTGCCTATCTATATTGTTTGGAATTGTGAAGGAAATTGAGTTTCGCTTTGGTGAGCCGGGAGTTAAACTGGATGAGTTTGAAGGTGTAATTTTGATAGATGAGTTAGAACTTCATTTGCACCCAGAATGGCAGGCGAAAATCTCTTCAATCTTGTCACGAGCTTTCCCAAGTGCGCAATTCATAACCACAACGCACAGTCCACATGTAATACAGACTGCAATGCCAAATCAAGTGATTGCCTTGCATTATGCCAATGGCAAACTAGAGAGAAAGTTGCTCCCGGCGAATGAATATGGCTATCAGGGTTGGACGGTTGAGGAAGTTTTGACTGATGTGATGGGATTGGGGGATACCCGAACCGCTGTATATCAAAGCGCAATCCAAAGCTTCCAGCGAGCCGTAGATGAAGAAGATTACGAGGCCGGAAAACTGGAATTTATCAATCTGGAAAAATTACTGCATCCCGAAAATAATTTGAGGAAGCTCTTATCGTTCCAACTTGGTGCTCTCAAGGGGTAATACAATTGATAAAACTAGAACGACGACCAAAGCCTGCTTATTTATCTGAAGCTGTCGTCATTGAGCTAACACAAAAATTCAAGAATGATGGTAGTAGCGTATGGAATCATGCGCAAATAAAAACTCCATTACTGGCTTCCAGCAACGAAAAATGTGCATTTTGCGAATGCTCTCTATCAGACGAAAGCAAGTACATGGAGGTAGAGCACTTCCGGTACAAAAACCTTTACAAAGATTCTGTTGTTGAGTGGAGCAATTTGCTTCCTTCGTGCAAGAGATGCAATATTGCCAAAGGCGTTCACGATGTAGTCACTGACCCACTAGTTAATCCGTATGACGTCGATCCCCGGCATCACCTTTCTTTCAGACTCTACCAGCTTAGAGGGAAAGACAAGATTGGGATTTCCACTGTTGACGCCCTTGATCTTAATAACTCTGATCGTCTCGTGCTCAGGCGGTTTGAAGTTGGCGAACAAGTTTTCCGTTCGGTGCGGGTTGCTGCTGACAGACTCGAATCTTACAAAAATTCAACGACAGCGATAAGAAAAAATAAGTTACTAAATATAGTCGAAACTATACTTGACGAGTGCCAACCTAGGGCAGCTTACGCAGCCACTACTGCAACGGTCGCGTTAAGCGACGAAGAGTTTCTAGAAGTTATAACGCAGCTCCGCGCTTTAGACTTATGGAAGGACTATCTTGAAGAAAAACTATTAGCTGCGCAGAATATTGCATTTCAATAATTATTATTGAGAGCTTCAATGCGCTAGTTCTCAAAGAGAAGCGATAACAAATAATTATTTTTGTCAGCGACCTAGCAGATAAGCTACTTTGGGGTAGAAGCGGCCATTGACGAATGGCCGCTTCGAAACGGTAATGAGACTCTGCCGCACAACTCACGGCCTCACCAACCTCGGCAACATCGGTCCTTCAGGCAGTTTATCCAGCACCAACCGCACCCTCTCCCCACCCCGCTCAATCACCACCCCATCCCCCTCCACCGCCAACAACTTCACCCCCGGCCCAACCTTCTCCCCCTGCAAAAAACTACGCGGCGGCCCATCGTTCAGGCTCAGTATCGCCACCGCCCCCCGACTCCCCGCCATCACGCCGCTCACCTTGATATCCATCGGTGCCGTCTGATTGGAAAACCACTGCAACGCCGGGCTGTCACTGCGTGCCGCGAGCAATTGCGGGGCTGCCGGTGGGGTGTGGGATTCGGCGGTGGTCAGCAGCAGCGACGACCACGTCGCCACGCCGACCAGTGCGGCGAGCAGTGCCACGGCCTGGACCATTTGCGGTGGGGAAAAGCGTGCGGTGAACATCATGGGCTGAATCTCCTTTTAGTCCCTGCCCACAGACTACGCGGCAATTCTCACGGTTTTATTTCACACGCCTTACATGTTGGCCGTGCAGGATGTTCCTCAACGCAAAGGAGCGCGCAATCGATGAACAGGCAACGGGGCTTTACCCTGATCGAGTTGATGGTGGTGCTGGTGATCATCGGTATCGCCAGTGCGGCGATCAGCCTGAGCATCAAGCCCGATCCGCTGCAATTGCTGCGCAAGGATGCCGAGCGTGTGGCGCAGTTGCTGCAAGTGGCGCAGGCCGAAGCGCGGGCGGATGGTCGGCCGATTGTGTGGGTGAGTGATGCCAAGGGGTTTCGGTTTAGTCGGCGCAGTGACAGTGGCAAGGGTTTCGAGCATTTCAGCCAGGACCCGCAATTGCGCCCACGGCCATGGCAGAGTCCGAAGATGGAGGTGCGGGTGGAGCCGAAACAGAGGGTTGTGCTGAACGCTGAGTGGATTAATCCGCCGCTGCAATTGACCTTGTCTGATGGTTTCAATCGCCTGAGCGTGTTGCGCGATGGCGCCGGCCGGATCAGCGTGCAATGAAGAACCAACAAGGTTTCACCCTGATCGAGGTGATGGTCGCGATTCTGCTGATGGCGGTGGTGAGTTTGATTGCCTGGCGTGGGCTCGACAGCGTGACTCGGGCTGACAGCCATTTGCAGGCCAGTAGTGAGCAGAGTGACAGTTTGTTGCGGGCGTTGAATCAGTTGCAGCGGGATGTGGATATGCGGGCGGGGATTGAATTGAGTGAGCCGAAGAAGGTTGGGGTGGATGATGAGCCGCCCAGCGCACCGGCCGCGCTGACTGTGCGCAGCAGTGACAGCAAGGGGTTTCACCTGGACATCATTCGTACGGCGGCGGATCAGCCGGGGGCGTTGCAGCGGGTGCGGTGGTGGGTCAAGGGAGATACGTTGTATCGGGCGGTGGCGGCGGCGCGGAGTCGGTATCCGTTGCCGGCGCCTACTGACGGGGTTGCAGTGTTGAAGGATGTTAGTGATGCACAGATTCGGGTTTGGGAAGTGGATAAGGGCTGGCGGCAGTTGAGTGGGAATCGGCGGGAGGATCCGTTGGGGTTGGAGATTCGGTTGAGTCGGGGGACGGCGCAGGGGGTGGAGAAGTATCGGCTGGTGATTGGGCCGTTGGACTGAAACATGCCTGATATTCCCTGTGCGGCAGCTCCTGCATTGGAATCGGGTACATCTGGCAGGGACTGGTTGACTGACAGGGCGTCTTCGCGAGCAAGCCCGCTCCCACAGGTTGGATTGGGTGTAGGCAGTTGGAGGTTGGTTGGCTGTTTGGGTGTCATCGCCAGCAGGCTGGCTCCTACAGTTGGATTGGGTGTAGGCAGTTAGAAATTGGTTGGCTGTTTGGGTGTCATCGCTGGCAAGCCAGTTCCCACGGTTGGATTGGGTGCAGGCAGTTAGAGGTTGGGTTGCTGATAGGGCGTCTTCGCTGGCAAGCCAGCTCCCACAGTTGGATTGGGTGTAGGCAGTTAGAGGTTGGGTGGCTGTCAGGCCGCCTTCGCGAGCAGGCTCGCTCCCACAATGGGATCGAGTATACCCGCCAGAGCTAGGTTGGCTGGCAGGCCGTCATGAGAGTGTCAGATTTTTTGTGTGCGGGCTGGTAATGGCCTGCCGTTAGGCAGGCCTTCATTTCACCAGTTTGACCTGATGAATCGATCTCCGTACAAAATCGCAAACTGATTCATAGCGTTTTTCCA
>NZ_FYDT01000049.1:0-47055 GCF_900187585.1 Pseudomonas sp. Irchel 3E19 | reverse complement strand
CTGGTCGATCAGCTCTTTTGGAATGGACGGAAGGTCACGCTTGGCCTCACGGGCCGGTTTCTTTTTGGTTGGCATACATGCACCTCTGCAGCATGTTATGCCCGAACACAAAATTAATGACACTCCCAAGATCGCAGCCTGCGGCAGCTCCTACAAGGGGCTCAGTGAGCCCCGGCGGCTTTGTTGAGGTCGCTTTCGGTCCATTCGGTGTAGACGCAGGCATCAGCGGTGGCCCAGCGCACTTGCACAGGGTCGCCAGCCTTGAGCGGCATGCCGGCGGCGGATAATGCCTTCACCGTCATCGATGTCCCACCCGAAGTGACCACGCTGCAAGTCTGGCTCTCGCCCAGGAACAGCACTTCCACCACCTTCGCTGAAACCTCATTCCAACCTGACGGCAGCGGTTCGGTGATCGCCTGCATCAGACGGAACGTGCCATGCACCGTCGGCAGCTCGCGTTCGCCAATGCGCTCGATGGTGTGCTCGGTGCTGAGGCGATAGTGGATCAGGTCGGCGATGGTGCCGATCTTGATCCCGTGCTTGCGTGCGAACACTTCCAGATCCGGGCGACGAGCCATGGTGCCGTCGTCGTTCATCACCTCGACGATGACCGATGCCGGGGTGAAACCGGCGAGGCGGGCCAGATCGCAACCGGCCTCGGTGTGCCCGGCGCGGGTCAGCACGCCACCTTCCTTGGCGCGCAGCGGGAAGATGTGGCCGGGCTGCACCAAATCTTCGGCGCGGGCATCTTTGGCCACGGCGGCGGCAACCGTACAGGCGCGGTCGGCGGCGGAAATACCGGTGGTGACGCCGACCGCCGCTTCAATCGACACCGTGAACGCGGTACTGAACACGCTGCCGTTGCTGGGCACCATCTGCTCCAGACCCAAACGCTGACAGTGATCGTCAGTCAAGGTCAGGCAGATCAGGCCACGCGCTTCACGGGCCATGAAGCTGATCGCCTCGGGTGTGCAGCAATCGGCGGCGAGTAACAGGTCGCCTTCGTTTTCCCGGTCTTCGTCATCGACCAGCAGCACCATTTTGCCGAGGCGATAATCTTCGATGATTTCTTCGATGCTGTTGAAGGCCATGCTGGACTCTCAGGGTTTGCTGGAAATATATTGGTATACCATAATACAAAATCAACAAAGAGGTCACTATGAAGGCGTACTGGATTGCTCACGTGGATATAGCCGATGCCGATCACTACAGCCAATACACCCAGCGCGCGCCGGCAGCCTTCGCCGCGTTCGGCGCGAAGTTTCTGGCCAGAGGCGGGCGCAGCGAGGCGATGGAAGGGCGCAAGACGCCACAGCGCAGCGTGGTGATTGAATTCGAAAGCTATGAAAAGGCTGTGGCGTGCTACCGGTCAGCGGCGTATCAAGAAGCGAAACGTTATCGCGAAGAATGGGCTAGGGCGGAAATCATCATCGTCGAGGGCATTGCGCCACTTTAAGCAACACCACTAAACACTGTGGGAGCGAGCCTGCTCGCGAAAGCGGTCGTTCATTCAACATTTTTATCGACTGACACGACGCCTTCGCGAGCAAGCCCGCTCCCACAGCGGCGAAGGTGATCCTCAGCGGATAAAGTGGATCTTGCCGCTATCGTCATTGCCCATGTAGATGCCATACACCCCGGCCTGGCGCTCCTCGATATAGCGTTCGAGGATCTGCCGGATCGCCGGGTAATAGATCTGTTCCCACGGGATGTCTTCGGGGGCGAAGAATTTATAGTCGAGGGTTTCCGGGCCGTACTGGCCGGTGATCTCCAGCGCGCTGGCGCGGAAGATGATGTACACCTCGCTGATCTTCGGCACGCTGAAGATCGAGTACGGCGAGACGATTTCCGCACGCACACCGCTTTCTTCCCAGACTTCACGCAGCGCCGCCTGTTCGGTGGTCTCGCCGCTTTCCATGAAACCGGCTGGCAGCGTCCAGGTGCCCGGACGTGGAGGGATCGCCCGTTGGCACAGGAGGTATTTGCCGTCCTGCTCGATGATGCAGCCGGCAATGATCTTCGGATTGACGTAGTGGATGTAGCCGCAGCCGCGGCACATCAGGCGCTCGTGCGTATCGCCCGGCGGCACCTGCTGACCGAGGTCAGGGCCACCGCATTTCGGGCAATAGCTCGGGCTGGACATGTCAGTGACCTATACGAGGTTCTTTCAGCGCAATGGGCAGGGTGATCGCAGGCACGGCGCCTGTTTCTTCCTGCTTGCGCTTGAGGTAATCGAGAGCGACAGCAGCCGCGGCACGCACGTGATCGACGCACGCCTGATGCGCCGCCAGTGGATCGCCACTCTTGATCGCTTCGACCATTTTTTCCATCTCATGGTTACTTGCGCCGCGACGGTTTTGCTGAGACACCGAAGTCGCCCGCAGGTAACTGATGCGTGCCTGCAACTGACGCAGTTGCGTGGCCGCGACATGGTTGCCCGAGCCTTCGAGCAGCACGTCGTAGAAACCCTGCACCGAATCGATCACCTGCTGCAACTCGCCGTCCTTGAGTGCCTTGCGGTTGTCATCGAGGGCTTTTTCCAGGGCTTTGATGTCCTTGGCTTTGGCGCGCAGGGTGAACAGCTGCACGATCAAACCTTCGAGCACGCAACGCAGCTCATAGATATCAACGGCATCGGCCAGTGTAATGATGGCGACGCGCGGGCCCTTGGCGTCGGCGAACTCCACCAGACCTTCGGATTCCAGGTGACGCAAGGCTTCGCGCACCGACGTGCGGCTCACGCCCAGGCGATCGCACAGATCGCGTTCGACCAGACGATCCCCTGGCATAAGCTGGAAATTCATGATCGCGCTACGTAGTTTATCCAGCACGATTTCGCGCAGGGTAACGGGGTTGCGATTGACCTTGAAGCTGTCGTCGAGTGGCTGGCGTTTCATGGGGTCCGCTCTTTACTGTGGCTGTCCATGCCAGACGGGCATCAAAACAGCCGAGGGTTTAACTGGAGGCCTCGGCGTCGGCTTCGGCGAAGGCTTCACGGGCGAGCCGGAAACTGTCCACGGCCGCCGGGACGCCGCAATAAATGCCGACCTGAAGCAGAATTTCGCGTATTTGCTCACGACTCAGGCCGTTACGCAAGGCGCCACGCACATGCAGCTTGAGTTCGTGCGGACGGTTGAGCGCCGAGATCATCGCCAGGTTGATCATGCTGCGCTCCTTGAGCGACAACCCCTCGCGACCCCAGACGTGGCCCCAGCAGTATTCGGTGACCATTTCCTGCAAGGGGCGGGTGAAGTCGTCGGCGTTGTCGATCGAGCGCTGCACGTAGGCTTCGCCGAGCACCTGGGTGCGGATCTTCAGGCCTTTTTCGTACTTTTCGTTACTCATCATTCCTCCAATCCACAGGTGTTCCCTGTGGGAGCGAGCCTGCTCGCGAAGGCGTCGTGTCAGTCGATGCAAATGTTGAATGATCAACCGCTTTCGCGAGCAGGCTCGCTCCCACATTGGCAATCGTGTCTGGCTGTCAGGCCAGGGTTGGCAACGGGCCCAACTTGCCCTTGTGATAAATCATCGGCGTCACCGGCTGCGCGGGCAGGATCAGGTGCTTCACTGCGCCAACGATAATCGCGTGATCGCCGCCATCGTATTCCCGCCACAACTCGCACTCGATGATCGCCGTGGCCTTGGCCAGAATCGGGTTACCCAGTTCGCTCAAATGCCACTCAATGTCCTTGGCCTTGTCCTTGCCTTTACCGGCGAAGGCATAGGCCTCGGCGGTCTGCTCGGCGGACAGCAAATGGATTGCGAATTTCTTGCTGTCACGCAGCACCGGGTAGGTGTCGGAGGCATAGTTGGGGCAGAACAGCACCAGTGCCGGGTCAATCGACAGCGCGCTGAAGGCGCTGGCGGTGATGCCGACGATGCCGCCATCCGGGTCGAGGGTGGTGACCACCGTGACGCCGGACGGGAACGAGCTCATGACGTCTTTGTAAATGCCGGGTTCGATCATTTCGCAGGACTCCTAGCGCATCACAAACGGATCAGGCATGGGCGCCTGAGAAAGGTTGATCCACACCGTTTTCAGTTCGGTGTAGGCCAGCACCGAGTCGATGCCGCTTTCGCGTCCATAGCCACTGTTCTTGAAGCCGCCGATGGGCGCCATGGCCGACACCGCGCGGTAAGTGTTGACCCAGATGATCCCCGAACGCACATCGCGAGCGAGGCGATGAGCGCGACCGAGATCGCGCGTCCAGATACCGGCGGCGAGGCCGAACTGCGAGTCGTTGGCGATCGCCAGCGCTTCTGCTTCATCTTTAAAGCGAATCACCGACGCCACCGGGCCAAACACTTCTTCCTGCATGATCTTCATCGAATTACGGTCGCATTCGAACAGCGTTGGCTCATAGAACCAGCCGTCGCCGAGATCTGCCGGGCGCTTGCCGCCCGTGCGCAGACGCGCGCCTTCAGCGATGGCATCGGCGACCAGACCTTCAACCACCGCCAGTTGCTGCGCGGTGGCCATCGGGCCCATTTCGCTATTGTCTTCCTGCGGGTTGCCGATGCGGATGCGCTGGGCGCGTTCGACCAGGCGATTGACGAATTCGTCGTAGATTTCGTCCTGCACCAGCAGGCGCGAGCCGGACACGCAACTCTGACCGGACGCCGCGTAGATCCCGGCAATCGCGCCGTTGATCGCGCTGTCCAGGTCGGCGTCGGCGAAGATGATGTTCGGCGACTTGCCGCCCAGTTCCAGCGACAGCTTGGCGAAGTTCTCGGCGCTGCTGCGCACCACATGCCGCGCTGTGGCCGCACCACCGGTGAAGGCGATCTTGCGGATCAGCGGATGGCGGGTGAGGGCGGCGCCGGTGCTCGGGCCGTAACCGGTGACGACATTGACCACGCCCGGCGGAATTCCGGCTTCGAGGGCCAGACGCGCCAGCTCCAGAATCGTCGCCGAGGCGTGTTCGGACGGCTTGATCACAATCGTGTTGCCGGCGGCGAGGGCCGGGGCCAGTTTGATTGCAGTCAGGTACAGCGGGCTGTTCCACGGAATGATCGAGGCGACCACGCCCATGGCTTCGTGCACGGTGTAGGCGAACAGATCCGGTTTATCCAGCGGCAGGGTGCCGCCTTCAAGCTTGTCGGCCAAACCGGCGGTGTAGTGGAAGAACTCTGGGAGATAGCTGACCTGACCACGGGTTTCGCGGATCAGCTTGCCGTTGTCGCGACTTTCCAGTTGCGCCAGTTGCTCTTTGTTTTCTGCGATCAGGTCACCGAGGCGACGCAGCAACTTGCCGCGTGCGGTGGCGGTGAGGCCACGCCAGGCCGGGCTGTCGAAGGCCGTCTGCGCGGCTTGCACGGCGCGTTCGACGTCGGCTTCGTCAGCATCGGGCAGTTGCGCCCATGGCTTGGCCAATGCCGGATTGAGGCTTTCGAAAGTCTTGCCGGAGAGGGCGTCGACCCATTCTCCGCCGATGCACATCTGGAAGCGTGCGAGTGTCATGCAACGATCCCCTTTATTTGGTTTTGTCGGGAGTGTGCGAATTCGAGAAATTCCAGCAGTGTCTGGTTGACCAGACGCGGCGACTCTACGGGCATCATATGCCGTTGCTCGGGCAGTACGGCAACCTTCGCACCGGGGATGCGTCGGGCCAGTTGCTCGGCCATTTCCGGGGTCGAACCGGGGTCGAGTTCGCCAGTGGCGATCAGCGTTGGCGCCTGAATACTGCCCAGGTCGTCGACGCGGTACATGTCTTGAGTGGCGAACAATTCGTAAGTGGTCAGATAACCCTGCGGATCATTGCCGGCCAGGGTCTGGCGGATCGCGGCGATCTGCGCCGGGTTGGCCGCTTGATATTCACGACTGAACCAGCGCGACAGCGCCGCTTCGGCATTGGCGTCCGGGCCATGTTCGGCCGCTTGCGCGGTGCGTGCGATGACGCCGGCGCGCTGTTCTTCGCTGCGGTTGAACACACTGTTCAAGACCACCAGACTTTGCAGGCGCTGCGGGTAATGCAGGGCAAACGCCCGCGCTACCAAGCCACCCATGGAAAACCCGATCACTGCTGCCTCAGGCAGATTCAAATGATCAAGCAGCTCCAGCAACTGATCGGCGTAACCAAGCAGGTGGGTGCCGCTGGCCGGTCGCGGGCTGGCGCCATGGCCGAGCATGTCGTAGGCGATCACTCGGTACTGGGTCGACAGGCCGACAATCTGCCCGCCCCACATTTCTTTGTTCAGGCCCACGCCGTGGATCAAGACCACGGGCTGGCCTTGGCCGGTCGCCAGGTAACTGGTGCCAGCCGGGGTGAGTTCAGCGGTGAGCCGAATCATGGAGCGCTCCTGCAGTGCCTTTTTATTGTGATTACTGGGCTTTTTCGGCGGCCAGTTCTTCCAGATCGATGTAGCGGTTGCCGATGCGCGGGTGCAGGCGGCCACCGTCGGCGCAACCCAGCACGACAACGATTTCGTCGGCGCGCGGCGCGTCTTCGATCTGCATTTCCAGGGTGATGTAGTGCGAACGCAGGCCTTCGTCGTCCTTGTGCATCATCGGGATCTGGATCGAAGTGCCCGGGCCGCCGCGCTTGTTGGTGAAGCTCAGGTAGCTCTTGGCCTTGACCGCTTCGCGGTAGTGGTTGCCAAAGCGTAGGGTGTGGATCACGGCGGAGGCGTGTTCGATTTCGCCGTCAGCGCCGACCACGGCTGCTTTGCCGTAAGCCTCGATCTTCTCTGCGCCGCCGATGATGGCGACCAGACGTTCAACCATCATCGCGCCCAGATCCGAGCAATTGGCACGGATCTGCGGCTGGAGGTCTTCAACAAAGCCGTTACCCACCCAAGGGTTTTTCATCACGACAGCGAGGCCGACCATGGTCACTGGCTTGTCGGTGGCTTTGCCGCCTTCGATGAAGGTTTCTTCGACATAGCTGACGATCTTGCGAATTTCGAAACTCATGAGCTGCTCCGTAGGGGGGATTGAGAGTGTCTGTGCGTCTGATGGTATACCATAATACCGATCGCGCAAGTCCCCCGCACAAGATTTGCCGCATCCATCCGGCGAATGGCGCTGCATTCACCCGTCACCGCAGATCCCCCAAACACCGCTAACCCCTGTGGGAGGGGGCTTGCTCCCGAAAGCGGCGGATCAGGCGACATTTATAGTGGCTGACACCCCGTCTTCGGGAGCAAGCCCCCTCCCACAATGGAATTCACTGGCGACAGGAGCCTGCATCCGGTTAACAAAAGATAACGTGGCGCCGATTGTCAGACGTTTCCAAAGCCCGATAGGATGAGCCAGCTTCCGAAGTGGCTCTGGATTGCGGGTTTGAGGACTATGCTTCTGACCAGCCATCAGCGGAGCACACTTGCGGCGCCCTTGAAGGCCAATGGCCTAACAATAATAAATAGGGGAAGGTCTATGAGTCGTTGCCGCCCGCCGGCGTTACGCAACACCGCGTTGCTGGCCACAGCACTCGCGCTGCTGGGCTTTGCCACGTTGTCGGCACCTGTGATTGCCGCCGAGGCTCCGGCCGACGTGGTCTATGCCAGCGCATCCGCCAAAGCTGCAAAAAGCCTGATTCTCGATGTTGTCCACGCCGGAGCACGGCTGGTGGCGGTCGGGGATCGCGGGCACATTCTCTATTCCGATGACCAGGGCAAGACCTGGACTCAAGCCAAAGTGCCAAGCCGGCAACTGTTGACGGCTGTGTATTTCGTCGATGACAAACACGGCTGGGCGGTCGGCCACGACGCGCAGATCCTCGCCAGCGAGGACGGCGGTCTGACCTGGACCAAACAATTTGAAGACCTCAAACGCGAATCGCCGCTGCTCGATGTCTGGTTCAAGGACGTCAACAGCGGCCTCGCCGTGGGCGCTTACGGCGCTTTGCTGGAAACCACCGACAGTGGCAAGAACTGGCAAGACGTCAGCGATCGCCTCGACAACGAGGACCAGTTCCACCTCAACGCCATCGCCGCTGTAAAAGACGCCGGGCTGTTCATCGTCGGTGAGTCGGGCAGCATGTTCCGCTCCGCCGACTGGGGCCAGACCTGGGAAAAACTCGAAGGCCCGTATGAAGGTTCGCTGTTCGGTGTGATCGGTACGGCGCAACCGCAGACACTGCTGGCCTACGGCTTGCGCGGCAACCTCTACCGCTCCACCGATTTCGGCAGCAACTGGGAACAGGTTGAGTTGAAGGCTGCTCGCGGCGCGCTGGAGTTCGGTCTGTCCGGCGCCACGTTGCTCGAAGACGGCTCCATCGTCATCGTCGGTAACGGCGGCTCGGTGATCAGCAGCAGCGACAACGGCGAAACCTTCAGCGTGTTCAACCGCCCGGATCGCATTTCCCTGTCGTCGGTCACCGCCGCTGGCGACGGCAACCTGATTCTGACCGGGCAGGGTGGCGTTCACACCACCCTGCCAAACGGCGCCGAGATTAATAATAAGAAGGCGGGGCTATGACTTCCTTGATCACTCCTCAGCAGGAAAAAGCGACGCTCCTCGAACGTCTGATTTTCAACAACCGCCCGGCCGTGATCCTGATCTGCCTGGTGGTGAGCATTTTCCTGTTCTGGCAGGCCACGCTGATCCGGCCGTCGACCAGTTTCGAAAAAATGATCCCGCTGCAGCATCCGTTCATCGAGAAGATGATGGAGCACCGCAACGATCTGGCGAACCTGGGCAACACCGTGCGCATTTCGGTGGAGGCCACTGACGGCGACATCTTCTCCAAGGAGTACATGGAGACGCTGCGTCAGATCAACGACGAGGTGTTCTACATCTCCGGTGTTGACCGCTCCGGCCTCAAGTCACTGTGGAGTCCGAGCGTACGCTGGACCGAAGTGACCGAAGAAGGTTTTGCCGGCGGTGAAGTGATCCCGCAGAGCTACAACGGCTCGCAGGACAGCCTCGATCTGCTGCGCAACAACGTGCTCAAGTCCGGTCAGGTCGGGCGGCTGGTGGCCAACGACTTCAAGTCGAGCATCGTCGACATCCCGCTGCTGGAGTCCTACCCGGACCCGCAGGATCAAGGCAAGTTGCTGGCGCTGGACTACCGCAAGTTCTCCCATGAACTTGAAGACAAGATCCGCAACAAGTTCGAAGCGCAGAACCCCAACGTCAAGATCCACATCGTCGGTTTCGCCAAGAAGGTCGGCGACCTGATCGACGGCCTGGTGATGGTGGTGTTGTTCTTCGGCATCGCCTTCGTCATCACTCTGATTTTGCTGCTGTGGTTCACCAACTGCGTGCGCAGCACCATCGCGGTGTTGAGCACGACGCTGGTGGCGGTGGTCTGGCAACTCGGCTTGATGCACTTTTTCGGCTTCGGCCTCGATCCGTATTCGATGCTGGTGCCGTTCCTGATCTTCGCCATCGGTATCTCCCACGGCGTGCAGAAGATCAACGGTATCGCCCTGCAATCCAGTGAGGCCGATAACGCCCTGACCGCCGCACGCCGCACGTTCCGGCAACTGTTCCTGCCGGGGATGATCGCGATTCTCGCGGATGCGGTGGGTTTCATCACGCTGCTGATCATCGACATCGGCGTGATCCGTGAGTTGGCCATCGGCGCGTCGATCGGCGTGGCGGTCATCGTCTTCACCAACCTGATCCTGCTGCCGGTGGCGATTTCCTATGTCGGCATCAGCAAGCGTGCGATCGCCAAGAGCAAGAAAGACGCAAACCGCGAGCATCCGTTCTGGCGCCTGCTGTCGAATTTCGCCAGCCCGAAAGTTGCACCGATCTCTGTCGCCCTGGCGCTGATCGCCTTCGGTGGCGGCCTCTGGTACAGCCAGAACCTGAAAATCGGTGACCTCGACCAAGGCGCGCCGGAGCTGCGTCCGGACTCGCGCTACAACAAGGACAACAACTTCATCATCAGCAACTACTCGACCAGCTCCGACGTGCTGGTGGTGATGGTCAAGACCAAGGCTGAAGGTTGCTCACGCTTCGAAGCCATGGCGCCGATCGATGAACTGATGTGGAAGATGCAGAACACCGAGGGCGTGCAGTCGGCGATCTCGCTGGTGACCGTGTCCAAGCAGATGATCAAGGGCATGAACGAGGGCAACCTGAAGTGGGAAACCCTGTCGCGCAACCCCGACGTGTTGAACAACTCGATTGCCCGGGCCGACGGTCTGTACAACAACAGTTGCTCGCTGGCGCCGGTGCTGGTGTTCCTCAACGATCACAAGGCGGAAACCCTTGATCGTGCGGTGCAGGCGGTGCAGGAATTTGCCAAGGACAACAACAAGGACGGTCTGGAATTCATCCTCGCCGCCGGTAACGCCGGGATCGAAGCGGCCACCAACGAAGTCATCAAACAGGCCGAACTGACCATCCTGATTCTGGTGTACATCTGCGTGGCGGTGATGTGCATGATCACCTTCCGGTCCTGGGCCGCGACCCTGTGCATCGTCCTGCCGCTGGTGCTGACCTCGGTACTGGGCAACGCGCTGATGGCGTTCATGGGCATCGGTGTCAAAGTTGCAACCTTGCCAGTGGTGGCGCTGGGCGTGGGGATTGGCGTGGACTACGGGATCTACATCTACAGCCGTCTGGAAAGTTTCCTGCGCGCGGGGCTGCCGTTACAGGAAGCCTATTACCAGACCCTGAAATCCACCGGTAAAGCGGTACTGTTCACCGGTCTGTGCCTGGCCATCGGCGTGTGCACCTGGATCTTCTCGGCGATCAAGTTCCAGGCCGATATGGGCCTGATGCTGACCTTCATGCTGCTGTGGAACATGTTCGGTGCGCTGTGGCTGCTGCCGGCACTGGCGAAGTTCCTGATCAAGCCGGAGAAACTGGCGGGGCAGAAGGGCAATTCGTTATTTGCTCACTGATCTGCAGGGCTGAAACGACAAAGCCGCAACCTTAGGGTTGCGGCTTTTTTACATCTTATGATCCACACAAAACCCTGTGGGAGCTGGCTTGCCAGCGATAGCGGACTAACATCCAACAGCAATGTTGAATGCTAAGCCCTCATCGCTGGCAAGCCAGCTCCCACAGGTTCTTTGGTGTTCAGGAGAGTTCTGTGCCAAGCACAACGCTGAGCGCACTACGCGCATCATCCAGCTGTACGAGCGTCGCATGGCGGGCGCCAAGGGCATCACGGTTTTCGATGGCGGTAAGAATCGCCTTGTGCCGAGGCAACGCCAATTCATGCAGATTCGGCCGCTGATTCGAATGCTTCAACGCCTCGGCAATCGCCACCGACAACATGTTGCACAGATTCGCCAACAAATCATTGTGCGTCGCATCGGCAATGCGGCTATGAAAATCCAGGTCCGGTTGCAGCAGTGCTTCCGGCGTCGGCGCCGCTTCCATGCGTTGGTAGGCTTCGCCGATGGCGGCAATGTCGGCATCGCTTGCATGCTGGGCGGCGAGGGCGGCGGCGGCAGGTTCGATGATGCTGCGCACACTCGTCAGGACGTTGAAGAACTCGTTCTGCGGGCTGCTTTGCATCAGCCAGTGCAGCACGTCCGGGTCGAGCATGTGCCATTCGCGGCGCGCCTTGACCACCGTGCCCACCCGAGGCTTGGAGTAGACCAGACCCTTGGCCACCAGCACCCGTGTGGCTTCGCGCAATACCGGCCGGCTGACCGCGTACTCCTCGCACAGCAAGGCTTCGGCGGGCAGTTTGTCGTCGGGCTTGAAGCGTCCGGAGACGATCTGCATGCCCAGTTCCTGGACGATGCGCGAGTGCATGCTTTTGCGGTCGGAGGGTTTGCGGTAATCCATGGGGAACGGCGCGATCCTGAGCGATGGAGATGCCGCGCATCATAGCAGGCACCAGACAATCTTGAGGCAGACACAGAAGCCAAATGTGGGAGCGAGCCTGCTCGCGAAGGCGGTGTATCAGTCAAACAGGTGTCGACTGACACACCCTCTTCGCGAGCAGGCTCGCTCCCACAGGGGAATTGTGTTGTCAGTGGGAATGACGCGGCACTTCAGCCCCACGGCAGCCGACCAAAAAGTCGAAGTCACAGCCCTGATCCGCCTGCAACACATGATCGATGTAAAGCTGACGATACCCACCCACCAACAATTGCTGGGGCGGCTGCAGGTCAGCCATGCGCGCCGCCAGCTCAGCATCCGGAATATCCAGATGCAACCGGCCAGTGGCGCAGTCGAGTTCGATCCAGTCGCCTTCCTTCACCGTCGCCAAAGGCCCACCCGCAGCCGCTTCCGGAGCCACATGCAAAACCACCGTGCCGTAAGCGGTGCCGCTCATCCGTGCGTCAGAGATGCGCACCATATCCGTCACGCCCTGGGCCAACAGCTTGGCCGGCAAGCCCATGTTGCCGACTTCGGCCATGCCCGGATAACCCTTCGGCCCGCAGTTTTTCATCACCAGAATCGAATCCTTATCGACATCGAGTTCCGGGTCGTTGATCCGCGCCTTGTACATGTCGAAGTTCTCGAACACCACCGCACGCCCGCGATGCTGCATCAATTCCGGGGTGGCTGCGGACGGCTTGAGCACCGCACCCAGTGGCGCCAGATTGCCGCGCAACACACAAATCCCGCCGTCGGCGCGAATCGGATTGTCGAGCGTGCGGATCACTTCGTCCTCACCGTAAATCGGTGCGTCTTTGGTGTTCTCGCCGATGGACTTGCCATTGACTGTCAGCGCAGTCGGGTGCGGAATCAGATTGGCCTCACCGAGGCGACGCAATACTGCGGGCAGGCCTCCAGCGTAATAGAACTCTTCCATCAGGAAACGCCCGGACGGTTGCAGATCGACGATGGTCGGCATGCCGCGACCGATGCGCGTCCAGTCATCCAGATCCAGTTCGACGCCGATGCGTCCGGCAATCGCTTTCAAGTGAATCACCGCGTTGGTCGAACCGCCGATGGCCGCGTTGACGCGAATGGCGTTCTCGAAGGCTTCTTTAGTCAGAATCTTCGACAGCTTCAAATCTTCGCGAACCATCTCCACCGCGCGCATGCCAGACATGTGCGCCAACACATAACGTCGCGCATCCACCGCTGGAATCGCCGCGTTATGGGGCAGGGAAGTGCCCAGTGCTTCGGCCATGCAAGCCATGGTCGATGCGGTGCCCATGGTGTTGCAGGTGCCCGCCGAACGCGACATGCCGCCCTCGGCCGCCAAGAAATCATCAAGGGTGATGGTGCCGGCCTTGACCTGTTCGCTGAGCTGCCAGACCACCGTGCCAGAACCGATGTCCTTGCCCTTGTGCTTGCCGTTGAGCATCGGCCCGCCGGTGACGACGATCGCCGGCACGTCGCAACTGGCTGCGCCCATCAGCAGCGCCGGGGTGGTTTTGTCGCAACCGGTCAGCAGCACCACGCCGTCAATCGGGTTGCCGCGAATCGCTTCTTCAACGTCCATGCTCGCCAGATTGCGGGTAAGCATGGCAGTCGGGCGCAGGTTCGACTCGCCGTTGGAGAACACCGGGAATTCCACTGGAAAACCACCGGCCTCGATCACCCCGCGTTTGACGTGCTCCGCAATCTGGCGGAAGTGCGCGTTGCACGGAGTCAATTCCGACCAGGTGTTGCAGATGCCGATGATCGGCTTGCCGTGGAACTGGTGGTCGGCGATGCCCTGATTCTTCATCCAGCTGCGGTACATGAAGCCGTTCTTGTCGGCCGTGCCAAACCATTGGGCGGAGCGCAGGGTGGGTTTCTTCTCAGACATGATCGATTCTCTTATTGTATGACTATAGTGTTCCAGCTACGGCTTAATCTAAGCGCAAAATCCTAGGTTTGGAAGTGTTGTTGGTAAATTAGTATTACTATATAGTCGTTTTCGACGGAGGGATGGCCCTGGCGGTTTTCCGTGAGAGGCGTCCCCCGAGGTTCTATAAAAACAACAATCGGAGACCGATCCCATGAGCCAGGAATTGCGGCTTATTCGCCGCATCACGCTAAAACTCATTCCCTTCCTGATCCTGCTGTACCTGATCGCCTATGTGGATCGCTCCGCCGTCGGCTTTGCCAAATTGCACATGGGCGCCGACATCGGCATCGGCGATGCGGCTTATGGCCTCGGTGCCGGGCTGTTCTTCATTGGTTACTTCCTCCTCGAAATCCCTAGCAACCTGATGCTCGAACGCTTCGGCGCACGGCGCTGGTTTGCGCGAATCATGATCACCTGGGGCGCCATCACCATCGGCATGGCGTTCGTCCAGGGCCCGCACAGTTTCTACGTGATGCGCTTTCTACTCGGCGCGGCGGAGGCGGGGTTCTTTCCCGGTGTTCTGTACTACATCACCCAATGGTTTCCGGTGCGCCATCGCGGCAAGATTCTGGGCCTGTTCATCCTCTCCCAACCCATCGCGATGATGATCACCGGCCCGGTGTCCGGGGGCTTGCTGGGCATGGACGGCATCCTCGGTCTGCATGGCTGGCAATGGCTGTTCATCGTCATCGGCACCCCGGCGATCCTGTTGACCTGGCCGGTGCTGCGCTGGCTGCCGGATGGCCCGCAACAAGTGAAATGGATGGATCAGTCTGAGAAAGACTGGCTGACCGGCGAGTTGAAAAAGGATCTGCAGGCATACGGCCAGACCCGCCATGGCAATCCGTTGCATGCGCTCAAAGACAAGCGCGTGTTACTGCTGGCGCTGTTTTACCTGCCGGTGACCCTGAGCATTTATGGCCTCGGTTTGTGGTTACCGACCCTGATCAAACAGTTTGGCGGCAGCGATCTGGTGACCGGTTTCGTGTCATCGGTGCCGTACATCTTCGGGATCATCGGCTTGCTGATTGTGCCGCGCAGTTCTGACCGTTTGAACGATCGCTACGGCCATCTGGCGGTGCTTTATGTGCTGGGCGCGATTGGCCTGTTTCTCAGTGCCTGGCTGTCGTTGCCGGTGGCGCAACTGGCGGCGCTGTGTCTGGTGGCGTTTGCGCTGTTCTCCTGCACGGCGGTGTTCTGGACCTTGCCGGGGCGGTTCTTTGCCGGCGCGAGTGCGGCGGCCGGGATTGCGTTGATCAACTCGGTGGGGAATCTGGGTGGGTACATCGGGCCGTTCGTGATCGGCGCGTTGAAGGAGTACACCGGGAATCTGGCGTCGGGATTGTATTTCCTCTCGGGGGTGATGGTGTTCGGGTTGATCCTGACGGGCGTTGTCTATCGCGTACTGGAAAGCAAACACGTGCTGCCGGTTGACCAGTTCGCCGCCAGCGCCCGAGGCGCTACCCGAACCTGATTTCTGGAAACCACGCAAATCCCCTGTGGGAGCGGGCTTGCTCGCGAATGCAGTGGATCAATCACCATCACCGTTGACTGACACACCGCATTCGCGAGCAAGCCCGCTCCCACATTGGGTCGTCGCAGCGTTCAAGATTGACGTAAAGGAGAGAAAATTCATGCATCTGGTGCAATTCGAATTAAGCAATGGCGAACGCCGCGTCGGCGTGGTCGAGGACGGTCTGATTCGCGAAGTACAAGACGCCCGCACCACACGCGATCTGGCGCTGGCAGCCATCGAAGCCGGCGGCACTCTGGAGCAGCAAGTACAAACCCTCGGCCTGGGCATCAGCCACGACTATGCGCAGTTGCTCAAAGACCTGCGCATCCTGCCGCCACTCGATCACCCGGACCCGGCGCACCTGCTGGTCAGCGGCACCGGCCTGACCCATCTGGGCAGCGCTTCGGCGCGGGACAAAATGCACCAACAGGCCGGCGACGAAGCAGCGATGACCGACACCATGCGCATCTTCAAATGGGGTGTGGAGGGCGGTAAACCGGCGGCGGGGCAGGCCGGTGTGCAGCCGGAATGGTTCTACAAGGGCGATGGCAGCATCGTCGTGCGTCCCGGCCAAGCGTTCCCGTTACCGCCATTTGCCGAAGATGCCGGCGAAGAGCCTGAGATGGCCGGCCTCTATGTCATCGGCCACGACGGCAAGCCCTATCGCATTGGCTTCGCGGTTGGCAACGAATTCTCCGACCACGTCATGGAGCGCAAGAATTACCTGTACCTGGCCCACTCGAAATTGCGCAGTTGCAGTTATGGCCCGGAACTTCGCGTCGGTGAGCTACCCCAACACCTTGCAGGCACCAGTCGCATCCTGCGTAACGGTGAAGTGTTGTGGCAGAACGAGTTTCTCAGCGGCGAGGCCAACATGTGCCACAGCCTGGCGAATCTTGAATACCACCACTTCAAGTACAGCCAGTTTTTACGTCCCGGCGACGTACACATTCACTTCTTCGGCACCGCGACACTGTCGTTCGCCGATGGCATCCGCACCCAACCGGGTGACGTATTCGAGATCAGCCAGGCCGAATTTGGTGCGCCGCTGGTCAATGGCATCGTCCCGGTGGAAGCCGTATTCCAACCGGGCAGCATCGGCACCCTTTAAGGAGATCCCATGACTCAGATTCTCGGTCACAACTACATCGGCGGTCAGCGCAGCGCTGCTGGCAACGTCAAATTGCAAAGCGTAGACGCCAGCACCGGCGAACAATTGCCCCACGATTTTATTCAGGCGACTGAGCAGGAAGTCGACGCCGCCGCCAAAGCCGCCGCTGCCGCTTTTACCCGGCTTATCGCAGCCTCAGCGCTGAACGTCGCGCGCAGTTCCTCGATGCGATTGCCGATGAACTCGACGCGCTCGGTGATGATTTCGTCGCTGTGGTCTGCCGCGAAACCGCATTGCCGGCCGGGCGTATCCAGGGCGAGCGCGGTCGCACCAGCGGCCAGATGCGCCTGTTCGCCAAGGTGCTGCGCCGTGGCGATTTCTATGGCGCGCGGATCGACCTGCCGTTGCCGGATCGCCAGCCATTGCCGCGTCCGGATCTGCGTCAGTACCGCATTGGTCTCGGACCGGTGGCCGTGTTCGGCGCGAGTAACTTTCCGCTGGCGTTCTCCACGGCCGGCGGCGACACCGCTTCGGCGCTGGCCGCCGGTTGCCCGGTGGTGTTCAAAGCTCACAGTGGCCACATGGCGACGGCTGAACGGGTCGCCGATGCGCTGATTCGCGCGGCGGAAAAAACCAACATGCCCGCCGGTGTGTTCAACATGGTCTACGGCGGTGGCGTCGGCGAGTGGCTGGTCAAGCATCCGGCGATTCAGGCGGTGGGTTTCACCGGTTCGCTCAAGGGTGGGCGTGCCCTGTGCGACATGGCCGCCGCGCGGCCGCAACCGATCCCGGTGTTCGCCGAGATGTCGAGCATCAACCCGGTGATCGTCCTGCCGCAGGCGCTGGCTGCGCGTTCGGAAACCGTGGCCCGCGACTTGACGGCATCGGTGGTGCAGGGTTGCGGTCAGTTCTGTACCAATCCGGGTCTGGTCATCGGTATCCGCTCGCCGCAATTCACGGCTTTCGTGCAGCAAGTCGCCGGGCTGATCGGCGATCAACCGGCGCAAACCATGCTCAACGCCGGCACCCTTGGCAGCTACGGCAAAGGCTTGCAGAAACTCCTGGCGCATTCCGGCATCGAGCATCTGGCCGGTAATCCCCAGCAGGGCAATCAGGCGCAGCCGCAGTTGTTCAAGGCCGATGTCAGCCTGTTGATCAATGGCGATGAAGTGCTGCAGGAAGAAGTGTTCGGCCCGACCACGGTGATCGTTGAAGTGGCCGATCAGACGCAGCTCAGCGCCGCGTTGCAGGGTTTGCACGGGCAACTCACCGCGACAATCATTGGTGAGCCAGCGGACTTCGAACGGTTCGCTGAACTGACACCGTTGCTGGAGCAGAAGGTTGGGCGGATCTTGCTCAACGGTTATCCGACCGGCGTCGAGGTGTGTGATTCGATGGTCCACGGCGGGCCGTATCCAGCCACCTCCGATGCGCGCGGTACTTCCGTCGGTACACTCGCCATCGACCGCTTCCTGCGCCCGGTGTGCTTCCAGAACTACCCGGACAGCTTGCTGCCCGAGCCGCTGAAAAACGCCAACCCGTTGCGTATTCAGCGCCTGGTGGACGGCAAGCCCTCACGCGACGCGTTGTAACTGACAGCCAATAATCCATGTGGGAGCGAGCCTGCTCGCGAATGCATTTTCCCAGTCAGCCTTCATGGCCTGACACACCGCATTCGCGAGCAGGCTCGCTCCCACAAGGGTTCCCATAAGGCCTCTGGATCACATTGAGCTATCATTGGCCCTTTCCCCCCTAGAAAGACTGTTTGCCATGACTGCCCAAACCCTTCTCAACGCCCTCGAACACTGCGGTATGGTCGAAATCGACGGCCTGCACGCCTTCGAATTCGCCCTCGATGAAGACGACAATCTGCACATCGAATGCATTGATGGCCGAGCGGCCAAGCATTGGGAATTCACGCCGGCGCAGGTTGCAGCAGCAACGTTTGATGACTCCCAGCAGAGCTGGCTGATCGTCGGCTATTTCAATGAAACCAAAGCGATCGGCGAACACCGCCTGGTTTGTCATGGCGACGTAGTCAGCAGCAGCGACGACGAGGATGACAATAATGAAAATGCGTAAATTCTGGCCGCTGTTGATGGCAGGCAGCGTCGGCGCGATGGGCCTTTCCACGGCATCGGCCGAAAGCTATCAATTGCTGGTCGGCTCCTACACCGCAGGCAGCAGCCAGGGCATCTATCGAATGAACTTCGACAGTGCCACCGGCCAGATTGCCGTCAAACCGCTGCAAGTCGTCAACACTGAAAACCCGTCGTGGCTGACCCTGTCCAAAGACCAGAAACACCTGTTCGTGGTCAACGAAAACGGCCCGGGCCAGACTGACCCGGTTGGCCGCGTCAGCAGCTATGCCATTGATCCCAAGACCCACGCCCTGAGCCTGATCAATCAGGTACAGAGCCTGGGTAACGAGCCGACTCACTCGAGCCTGAGCGGTGATGCCAGCCACTTGTTCGTCAGCAACTATTCGGTGATGGAAGATCCGGGTGGCACCCTTGCGGTGTTGCCGGTCGGTGCCGATGGCAAGCTCAAACCGGTGGTGCAAATGAGCGCGCACCCGGCGAGCCGGGTCAATCTCGAGCGTCAGGCCTCCAACCACGTGCACTCGACGGTGTCTTCGCCGGACGGCCGTTACGTGTTCTCCAACGATTTGGGTGCGGACAAAGTCTTTGTCTACCTGTTCGACCCGAAGGCCAACCCGGACCTGCCACTGACCCCGGCGATGACTGCCTCTGTGGCATTACCGGCCGGCAGTGGCCCGCGTCATCTGTTGTTCAGCGCTGACGGCAAACACGCCTGGCTGACCATGGAAATGAGCGCGCAAGTCGCGGTGTTCGATTACCACGACGGCATGCTGACCCAGACGCAACTGGTCGATCTCGCTGCTGGCCAGCCCACGTCTGACAAGGCCGGCGCTGCGTTGCACGCGTCCGCCGACGGCAAATTCCTCTATGTCAGCAACCGTGGCACCGCCAATCAGCTGCTGGTGTTCGCGATCGATCCGGCCACCGGTCAGCTCAAAGAGCTACAGCGACGTTCGGTTGAGGGTGATCACCCTCGCGAGTTCAGCCTCGATCCGAGTGGCAAATTCCTGCTGATTGCCAACCAGAAGAGCAACGAAATTGTCGTCGTCGAGCGCGACGCCAAGACCGGTCTGCTGGGTAAAACCGTGCAAAAACTGCCGACGGACGCACCGAGCGACCTCAAGTTCATCGTGCGACAATAAGCCACAGGCCCCGGTTTACGGGGCCTGTCTCTTTGTATTAATCGCGCTGATAACTGCTAATGCTACAAAGCATTTCAAGCGATCAACCCTCGAGCGTTAAGTTTGCTCCACAGCCCAACCGGGCAAGCAAGCCAACCGAACACGAGGGTTACCGCCATGAACTTCAATCTGTTCTCCGTTATCGCCGCTTCCGCCATCTCCGCCACCGTGGTTCTGCCAGCCAGCGCCAACGTCGAAATCAACAGCAAAAAATCCCACACCCAGAGCTACACCCAGAAATACCTGCAACAGAGCGCCAACTTCTACGCCGCCCTGGATCACAAAGCCCAACACTGAAATTCCCCCCTCGAACAACTCCCTGTAGGAGCTGCCGAAGGCTGCGATCTTTTGATCTTGTTGTTAAAAAGCAAAATCAAAAGATCGCAGCCTTCGGCAGCTCCTACACGCGTGCGTGAAGGACGGTCATAGGTTTTCTCAAACGCACAAATAGAGGCGCTAAATAATCAACGAAGCTGATGGTTACTATGGGAAACGCTGAGTGGTTAGGTAGGGTTTTTTGATCGATTCTGTGGGCTCTGAAACATGCCCACGGGAGAACACCATGGCCAGCGCAATCATCTCTTCTGCCAAATTCGGCGCCTACCTGGCCATCGGTCTTTACCTGGCTCTGGTGCTGATCGTCAGCGTCTCATCGCAGATGGAACACAGCTTCGACGCACCGATTCAAGTCGCCAACCCCGGCATCCAGTTTGAACACCGTTCGCACAGCGTGATGGTCGATCGGGCTGAACTCGCAGGAGTCGGCGGCGCATGAAAGGCTACAGATTCTGGGTGATCGCCGGTCTGGCATTAATCACCAATGGCGCTTCATTACTGGGGATTGGCCAAGGCTCGGTCGGTGCATTGGCCCGAGCCATAGAGGCCAACCACAACATTGCGCACAACATTGAGCGGGCGAATACGCTGGGGCTGCTGGCCGGTAATCCGCCGGTGAAGGTCTCGGCCGATTTTCTCGGGCCGTTTGAAGTGGATTGCTCGGCGTTGGGTATGTGCGATGCTCTGGCGTAAAGCGCTTACCTGATCGTTCCCACGCAGAGCGTGGGAACGATCATCAAGCGGGAGGGTAAGGGTTACTTCTTCATGATCGAGGTGAAGAGGTCGGATTCTAGAAAGTGTTGCAACCAAGCCTGTAATCGTACAAAAGGCGTCTGCGCAAACCACTCGCGATCGACATGGGCAAACTGGCGGACGAACGGCAGCAAGGCGATATCCGCAAGGCTCGGATGATCCGTCAGCAAGTAATCACGATCCTTGAGCAACCCTTCCAAACGCTGCAAAAACACCGCGCCTTCGGCCCGATAAAACGCTATCGGCTGCTCCGGATACCGCTCGGCGTACTTATACCGATTCAAATCAACCTTAAACCCCTGATCGTTCGCCTCGATCAGCTCCGCAATCCGTGAATCGCCACCCAGCAACCAACCCAGCGGATCATTCTGCGCCAACGCCCAGCGCATGATCTCCAGGCTCTCATCGATCACCCGCCCATCCGCATCCAGCACCGGCACCGTACCTTTGGGCGAGATCGCCAGCATTTCAGCCGGTTTCGCCTTGAGGCTGACTTCGACGATGTTCACCGGCACGCCCGAATAGCGCAGCGCCATCCGCGCCCTCATCGCGTAAGGACAGCGGCGGAAGGAATACAGCGTGTTCATTTCACCTCCAGGGTGCTCAAGCCATTGCCCTGACGCTGTACCTGAATCTGTACCGGGATCCGCTCGTGCATTTCCTGTACGTGGGAAATCACCGCGACCTTGCGGCCCTGCGCCTGCAAGCCGTCCAGCGCGTCCATCGCCAGTTGCAGGGATTCCGGATCGAGACTGCCGAAGCCTTCGTCGATAAACAGCGATTCGATTTTCAGTGTGCTCGACGCCATCGATGCCAGGCCCAAAGCGAGCGCCAACGATACGAGGAACGTCTCGCCGCCGGACAACGAATGCACCGAGCGCAGTTCGTCGCCCATTTCCTTGTCCATCACCAACAGGCCGAGCATGCTGCCGCCACGTTTGAGGCGATAGCGTTTGACCAGTTGCCGCAATTGGACGTTGGCGTGATGCACCAACAAATCGAGGTTGTAGGCCTGGGCGATCTTGCGGAAGGTGTCGCCGGTGGCCGAACCGATCAACGCACTCAGGCGCGCCCAGCGCTGGTACTCGATGTAAGCGTCGGCGATCTGTTGCGCCAGCGCCTGATTGGCGTTTTGACGGCGCTGGTCTTCGGCCTGTTCGGCGCGCAATTCGGCGCATTGCTGCTCGCTGACGTTGAACTGGCTTTGCAGGTCGGCGAGGGCGCTGGCCAGTTGCTCGGCATCGAGATTGCCGTTGTGTTGCGCCTGATGGTCGAGCAAACGTTGATCGCGTTCCTGCAACAACACCTTGGCCTGTTCGATGGCTTTCTCATTGATCTGCAAGCGTTGGCGCAGCTCAGAAAGTTGCGCATCGTCGACGCGCAGCAGGTCTTCGAGCCCGCCGTCATCCAGTTCGGGGTGGCGGGCGCGCCAGTCGGCAATCTTGCCGGCCAGTTCCTTGTCTTCACTTTCCAGCGCCTGCAAACGCTCCTGCTGCGCGTTGCGTTCGGCGGCGATCTGCACAAGTTGCGTGCGCACGTTTTGCAGTTCCTGAGCCGTTGTGGTTTCAGCGTTGCGTGCCTGCTCCACGGCCTGTTCCAGTTGCTGCTGCCAGTGCTCGGCGCTGCTGTGCTCGCCAAGTCGTTGTGTGAGTTGCTGCTGGCAGGTTTGCTGCTGTTCGGCCAGTGCATTGAACTGCTGCTCGGCGGCTTGCGACTGTTGTACGCGGGTCTGCTGGCGATCCTGTTCTTTCTCCAGCGTCTGCTGCCGCTGTTGCTGTTCGGCCAATTCTTCTTTCTGCTGATCGACCTGCGCCAGACGCTCGGCGATCTGCCGGTCGAGTTGCATGAAGGTCGCCGCCGGTTCAAGGCGTAGCGCCTCAAGCGTGTCGGCGGGCAGCAGGCTGCCAAACGCGCCAAGTTCTTCATCGAGGCGCTGGCGGTCGCTGCTCAACTCACGCTGCTGGTTGCTCAGGTGTTGCGCCGCCTGCTGATGCGCGGTTTCGGCCTGACGCAATTGCTGGGTCAGACGCGCGGCGTCCTGCTGCAGGGTGAGCAGGGCGTTCTGGCGTTGTTCGTCCTGGGCGATACTCTGGTTCAACTGCTCGTTTTGCCGGCTGAGCCAGGCGTCGCGTTTGTCGGCGTCCTGATTCATCAACTGCGCCGCTTGCGGATGAGCGTCGAGGCTTGGCGTCAGCGCTTGTTGCTGCGCGGTCAGTTGCTCCTGTTGCTGCAGCAGTTCTTTTTGCTGAGCGATGACGCCACCGACTTCGGCGCGCAGTTCGATAATCTTTTCCTTGAGCTGATCGACCACTTGCTGGGCGTTGGCCTGTTCGCTTTCATCATGACGGCCAAGGCTTTGCAACAGCGCTTCGGGCTGATGATAGGGGTGCTCGTTGCTGCCGCATACCGGGCACGGCTGATCGTCCTGCAACTGCGCGCGCAGCTCTTCGACACTGGCACTGCGCGCCAGACGCTGGCGTTCGAGCAGTTCGCGGGTGACGTTGAGGATTTGTTCGGCGACGGTCAGTTCAGCCTTGGTTTTCACCCCGTCCTGAGTCAGGCGCTCGCGTTCCTGCTGAGCGCTGAGCTGACGTTGTTGCAGCTCGGCGCCGCGCTTGTCCAGATCCTGTCGAGTGGCCCACAGGCGTGAGAGGTCTTCGATGGCGCGCAGTTGCTTGCGGTTGTCCTGCAACAGAGTGCCGAGAATGCCGATTTGCTCGGCAACGGCATCCGGCTCGGCGCCAGCCTCCTTGAACAGCACTTCCAGTTGTTGTTTTTGCGTGGCGAAGGTTTCGGCGCTACGAGTGGCGTTTTCTTCGAGCGAGGCCAGTTCGGTCTGGCCTTTGTTCAAGCGATTGCCGATCAGCATCAATTGTTGCAGGCGATCGCGGTAGGCGTTCCATGCGTCGCTCAACGGCGCGAGATGGGCGCTCTGTTCCAGTTCGGCGGCAATCTTTTGCAAGCGCTCGGCGACTTGAGTCTGCTTCTCCATCAGCGCCGCAATGGCGCTCTGGCCTTGAGTGCAAGCCTGCTGCGCGTTGTGTTTCGCTTCGGCGCTGAGGGCGACATCCTTGGTCAGACGGGCGAGGGTGCTTTGCTCTTCGAATGCCTGACGCAACAGCGGTGCACTGTCGGTTTGCGTGTGCTGCGCTTCGCTCAGGGCGACTTTCGCGGCGTCGAGGTTTTGCTCCAGAAGCGTCTGGCGCTCGGTCAGTTCGGCGTGTTGCTGCGTGTGCGCGGCAATCTGCGCGGCCAACGGGGACAAGAGCGCGTCGAGTTCAGTCTTGCGGGCGAACTGGTGCCGTTGCGGGCCCAATTGCTCCAGTCGCGTCAGTTTTAGCCGATCACCGGCCAAACCTTCCCACTGCTGTTGGGCGCTGTGCAGTTGTTCGGCAGCCGCTTGCTGCGCGTCCTGCAACTGGCGAAGATCCTTGAGCCAGCTGTGCTGCTGCTCAAGCTGTTTGAGTTGCGTCTGCTGCAACTTCAGCTGTTGCTGCGCAGCGTTGAAACGCTCATCCAGTTCGGCGCGGGCCTCGGGAGTCAGCGGCGTGACGCCGGTGGCCTGATCCTGTAACAGCTTGTGCGCTTCGCGGGCTTCTTTGGTTTTGTCGAACGCGCGACGACCGAGACGGGTGTACAGCGCGGTGTCGGTGAGTTTTTCCAGCAGCTCGCTGCGGTCGTTGTCGTCAGCCTTGAGGAACGCACTGAATTCACTCTGGGCCAGCAGCACGGCGCGGGTGAACTGTTCAAAGTTCAAACCCAGCGCGGCTTCCAGCTGAGTCTTGTACTCGCCTTTCTGGCTGGCGAGCAGTTGATCCTGATCGATATCGCGCAGGCTCTGCCGGCTGGCCTGCAACTTGCCGCCAGCCTTTTCCCGTGCGCGATTGGCTTCCCAGCGCGCCCGATAGCGGCGGCCATCGACGCCGACAAAATCCACCTCGGCATACCCTTCGCCGGTGCCCCGGCGCAGCAAGGTACGCGGGTCGCCCGTGGCGATTTCGCCATCGGCATCCGGCACCTTGGCGTCACGACCGGTGTTGTTCAAGCGCGGCACGGCGCCGAACAACGCCAGGCACAAAGCGTCGAGCAGCGTGCTTTTACCGGCGCCGGTCGGGCCGGTAATGGCGAACAGACCAGCACTGGCCAGAGGTTCAGCGGTGAAGTCGATCTCGAAGGGGCCGGCCAGCGAGGCCAGGTTTTTCAAACGAATGGCGAGAATCTTCATGGCTGCTCGCCCTCCATTTGCACGTCTTGCAGCAGTTCGGCGAAGTCCTTGAGCGTCTGTTCATCGACTTCATTGCCGTAGTTGTCGAGCCAGGCGCGGCTGAACAATTCCTGCGGCGTGAGTTGATCCAGTTCGATCAGCGCAGTGCCTTCTTCCGCGCCATCAGCGCCACGATTGCCGGCGTATTCAGCGGCGATACGCACCAGCCGCACGGCTTTGCCTTGCAAGGCGCTTTCCACTTGATGGCGCAGATCCGGTTGCGGCTCGTCGAGGCGCACGCGCACTTCCAGCCAAGGTTGGCGCTGGGTTTCGGCGAGCAGATCGACGTTCGGCAAGTCCGCCAGTTGCAGCAGGATCTCCGCCAGCGGCGCCGGGCCGATGCGTTGCAGGTTGACCGAGCGCGGGATCAGTTTCGGCTCGACGCTGACCAGGGTTTCGCCATCAAGGGTGACGTCGAGAATCTGGTGCTGATAGCCGATCTCCGAAAACGACAGCGGAATCGGCGAGCCGCTGTAGCGGATGCGTTCTTCGCCGTTGACCTTCTGCGGCTTGTGCAAATGGCCGAGGGCAACATAGCTGATGCTCGGCCCGAACAGGCTGGCGGGCAAAGCTTCGGCGTTGCCGATGATCAGGCTGCGCTCGGAGTCCTCGGATACCGAACCACCGGCCATGTGCGCGTGGCTGATGGCGACCAGCGCCTGACCCGGCTGGCGCTTGGCATTCGCCGCCTCGATCAGCCATTCGTGAACCTGACCGATGCCGCGCAGATAGTTGTCACCCAGATGTGCGCCGGTGACCTCCGCCGGGCGCAGGAACGGCAGCGCCAGGCACCATGCAGCGATTTCGCCCGATGCGTCCGGCAAAGGCAGTAAAAGCCGTTCGGAGTCGAGTTGACCATCATCCAGCCACAACACCCGACCCAGTGCATGGGTGCGCAAACGGCGCATCAATGGTGCAGGCAGTTCGATCCGCGAGCCGGAGTCATGGTTGCCGGCGATCATCACGATGGTCAGCAACGGCTGCTGCTCGTGGGCGCTGACGATGAAGTCGTAGAGGCGCTCCTGGGCTTTGACCGGCGGATTGACCGTGTCGAAGATGTCCCCGGCAATCAGCAGCACATCCGGCTGCGCCAGTTGCAGTTGGCGCAGCAGCCATTCGAGAAAGCACGCATGCTCGAAATCGCGCTCCTGGCCATGCAGGTTTTGCCCAAGGTGCCAGTCGGAGGTGTGAAACAGACGCAAGGTGGACTCCGCTACAGATAAAGAGGTGGTGGCCGCAGGAGAATGAAGAGGCGGCGAAAGAGGGGGAGAGTTTACAGTTTATTGCGCCGCGCAGTCTCCGCATGGAATCCCCTTACCCCATTGGATCAAAAGATCGCAGCCTGCGGCAGCTCCTACAGGGGACTGCATTCCCAAATGTAATTGGAGCTGCCGCAGGCTGCGATCTTTTGATCTTTTACTTCGGGTAGAGCGGCGGCAACCCGCTATCACCCACTGGATCCTGCACCCGTTCCGCCGCCGGAATCGCGCGAATCGCCCGCCACAAATCCTCACCCTGCCAATGCTGCCCGGTCTCGCTGTACAGCGCACCATTGAGCCCATCCAGCGCATCCGACAACGGCACAAACCGCGCCGCCATGTCCGCTAGTGTCTCCGGCTGCTGACGTGCCCACGCATCCAGTGCCTGCCGCGTCGCCTGCGGGTCATTCGCCTGACTCGCGCGCTTGATGTCGTCCATCAAGGTGCGCGGGCTCGGGCCGGTTTGGGCGGCGCGATGCACTGCCGGTTGCCAGCGCGCGCGCCACCACAGGCCGAAGCCGAGCAGGGTGGTGCAGGCGAGGATCAGGGTGCTGAGTTTCCACCACCACAGCACGTCGTTATCGACGGCGCTCACTGGCAGGCTGCCGGCCGGGGTGTCGACTTGCAGGCTCGGGTTGTTCGCCACTTGCAGGGTGCGCGCGGGCAGGCTGGTGTGTTCCAGGTGATCTTCGAAGGTGTTCCACCAGACCACGTCCACCGTCGGCAAATCGATGGCGCCGGCGCGGCTCGGCACCAAGGCTTCGCGTTCTTCGCGGCTGCCGGTCAGGCCACGGTCGGTGCTCTGGTTGCTCAGCACCGGTTGATCCGGGTAGCGGCGCAGGCCGTTGACGTCGGTGGCGGGCAGCGCCGGCAGTTGCGAGGCGGCCAGGCCTTCGGCTTTCAATGTCAGGCTGCGGGTCAGGGAATCGCCAACCTGAGTGTGTTCCGGTTCCGGTTCCGGGTTCCAGCTTTCGCTGAGGCTCAGACTGCGCGCGGGCAGCCATGGCGCGTCGACCGGGTAGGTCAGGGGTTTGGGTTTGACGGTCAGGGGGATTTCAGAAGAACTGACGCGCATCAGTTTGCCCGGCTTAGGCCCCTGCGCATTCGTGTCCTGAGACGGCTGAGTGTCGACCAGTGTCGCGCTAAAAGTCTGCGGCGTAATGGTCAGCAAGCCGCTGTGCTGCGGGTAGATCGCATAGCGCATCTCGATCACGCCATGGCGCACGCCGTTGATGTCTTTCTCGTAGGTGCGGGTGTCGCCGAGTTGCTCGATGCGCGCATCGGCGATTTGCAACGGGGTCAGGCTGCTGTCGTCGTACAGCGACACCGAATGGTAGATGCGCAGGGTCAGGATCGCCTGCGCCTGCACGTAGACGCTGGTCTGGTCGAGACTGGCTTCGATGAACACCGGGTCAAGGCCGTTTTTGTCTTCGCGGGTATCGCTTTCGACCACTTGTACGGTGATCGGCTGGCTCTGCACATCACCGACTTGCAGCGGCGGAATCACCACACTGCCGTTCTCTTTCGGCAACAGGGTGATGATCCAGCGCGTGGTCGCGCGGTTGTCGCCATTGAGGGTGTTCAGCTGGTTGACTTGCCGCGTACCGCGCACTTCAAACAACGGCTCCAGCGGCGTCAGGTCGGGTTTGCCGAACTGGGTGACATCGCTGGTTTCGAGGGTGAGCTCGACCGTCTCGCCGGAGTTCAGGCGACTGCGATCCACACTGGCCGTCAGCTCGGCCGCGTTGGCGGTGGCCGTACAGATCAGCAGTGGCAGCAAGAGAGCGGTAAAGCGGGTCATCGAGTGTTTTCCTGATCCTGATGTTGTTGCTGTTCGTACCAGAATTTGCGTCGCAGCAGTTCGCCCGGATCATCCGGGATCTTGCCCAGCCATTGCTCCAGTGCCTGGCGCCGCTCGCCTTCGAGGTTGTCCTCGCTCGGGCGCAGGGTCGGCACGGTGTCCGTCTGTTCTTCCTCATCGCTGCCCGGCAGTTCGTTGGGGCCTGGCTGCGGTGGGGTGGTCGGCGGCGGTTCGCTGGCGGGCTCGGCCGGTTGCGCGTCGCTTTGCGTTGCACTTTTTATTGCCGGTGGCGGCGCAGTTGCGGGCGCTGTTTCGTCGCCCGGCAGGTTCTGCTCGTTCGGTTTGCTGTCCGGTTCGGCGGGCGGCGGCGTGTGTTTGTGCTTCAGCAGATTCTCCACCAGAGCCTTGTTGGTCTGCGCCGGGCGCAAGTCCGGTTGCAGCTCCAGGGCCTGCTCGTAGGCATCGATGGCCGCTTCCAGCTCGCCGCTTTTCGCCAGTGCGTTGCCACGATTGTAGTGGGCGCGGGCATCGCTGCCTTCGGCAAAACGCTGGGCGGCGCCACTGTAGTCGCCGGCTTCGTACAACGCCACCCCTTGCCATTGGTGATCGTCAAAATGCTGCGCGGCTTCGGCCGGGCGCTTCTGTTTGAGCAGGTGCAGGCCTTGCTGGTCCGGGCGCAGCCAGAGGTCTTCGAAGTCAAAAGCGTAGCTGGGTTGTGGCAGGCAAAACAGCAACGGCAGGCAGAACAACCAGCCGCGTCGCCCCGCACACGCGGCCAGCAACAACAGCGGCAAGAGCAGCCAGTACCCCTGATCGGCCCAGGTATCCAGGCGCACGGTCTGGCCATCGTCGCGCAAACTGCGCGGGCCATTGAGCAGGCCGAGGGCGCCGAGATCAGCTTCGTCCAGTCGGGCAGGGTGATACTCACCGCCGACACTGTTGAGGAACGCCGCAAGGCCCGGGCTGTCGAGTTGCGGTACGCGAATCGCGCCTTGTTCGTCCTTGAGGAAACTGCCGTCTTCCTGCGCGATCGGTGCGCCTTCGGCGGTGCCGATGCCGAGCATCAGCAACTGCGCCGATTGCCCGCTCAGTGCGCGGCGAATGCCCTGGCGTTCCTCTTCGCTGAGGGACGAGCCGATCAGCAGAATCCGGCCTTGGCCGAGCGCGCCTTGTTTGAGCAGGGCCAGCGCTTTGCTCACGGCGAGATCGGCGCGATGCCCGCTTTCCGGCATCAACGATGGCTTGAGCGCGTCGAGCAAATTACGACTGGTGGCCAGGTCATCCGACAGCGGCACCAGCGTGTGGGCGCTGCCGGCGTAGACGACGATGGCCGTCTGCGCATCGCTGCGCGCCTGCAACAGATCGAAGAGTTTGCGTCGCGCCTGTTCCAGTCGCGTCGGCGGTGAATCGGTGGCGAGCATTTCCGGGGTCAGCTCCAGCACCACCACCAACGGATCGGCGGGTTTCTGGCTGGTCTGTTCGACACGCTCCCAACTCGGCCCGAGCAGCGCCAGCATCGTCAGCAACCATGCCACGCCGAGGGCGATCCAAGGCAGTTTGCTCTCACGACCGTTGCCACCGCTGAGCAGAGTGGCGTGAAACGCCGGCGGCAGAATCATCTGCCAGCGCCCGGCGCGTTTCTGCCGATGCCAGAGTTGCCAGATCAGCCAGCCAAGCAACGGCAATAACAGCAGCCACCAGGGGCGGAACCAGTGCGGCCAGAGGGCGATCATCGGCGCCTCCGCAGACGCAGGCGCTTGAGGCGCTCACGCCAGTCAGGCAACGGACTTTGCAGATACAGCTCCTTGGTGAACAGGCGTTGCAGCGGGTTGTCCGGCCACAGTTCGCGGGCGACCAGCAACAGGCTCAGCCACAGGGCCAGCGCCAGCGGCCACTGATACAAGGCTTGCGCCGGGCGCGCCTGGGTCGGTTGCTGGGTCACCGGTTCGAGTTGGTCAAGGGTGTCCTTGATCGCTTGCAGCTCTTTGCCATCGTGGGCGCGGAAATACTGGCCACCGGTCACTTCAGCGATAGCCTTGAGCGCCGGTTCGTCGAGGTCCAGGCTCGGATTGACCCCGAGCAAACCGGTCGAACCGCTGTCTTCAGGATTGGCGCCGATGCCGATCGGGTAAATCTTCACGCCCTCGCTGGCGGCGAGTTTTGCCGCCGTCAGCGGATCAATTTCACCGCCATTGTTGGCGCCGTCGGTGACCAGAATCAGCACGCGGCTCTGCGCCGGACGCATGCGCAGGCGTTTCAGCGCCAGACCAATGGCGTCGCCGATGGCGGTGTTCTTGCCGGCGATACCGATTCGCGCTTCATCGAGCCAGACGCGCACAGTGTGGCGGTCGAAAGTCAGCGGCGCTTGCAGATAGGCCTGACTGCCGAACAGGATCAGGCCCACGCGGTCGCCATCACGGCTTTCGAGGAAGTCGCCAAGCAGGTGCTGGACCAGGTCCAGACGGCTGACATCTTCGTCCTGCCACTGCATGTCGGGGAAATCCATCGAGCCGGACACATCCACTGCGACCAACAGATCACGGCCGCTGGCGGCAATCGGCAGCGGTTCGCCAAGCCATTGCGGGCGCGCGGCGGCGGTCAACAGCAACAGCCATAGCAGCATGAACGGTGCCTGCTGACGCCACGCCGGCAGGTTGGCCCGAGCACGACGGCGGGCGAGCCCTTCCAGATCAGACAGGAAACTGACTTTAAGCGCCGGCTCGCCGCTGTCGGCCACGGGCAGCACGAGGCGCATCAACCAGGGGAGTGGGAACAGGACAAAAATCCACGGCCAGGCAAATTCAAACATGCTTGCGAATCCACGTGTCGACCGCTTGGGTCAGGCCGGCGATGGCTTTGTCGTCGAGTTTGCATTCCGGTTTGTAGGCGCCTTCGACCAGCACCATCCAGCGCGTAAGGCCGGCGGCCGGGCAGCGGTTGTCGAGGAAGGCCAGCCATTTGCGGCCATTGAGCGTGTGGCTCTGGCTGTAGGGGTAGTGGTTGCGGCACAGGCGTTTGAGCAAGCCGTTGAGTTGTTGCAACCACGCGCCGGCCGGGGCACCGTCGTAAGGTTTGGGCATCTGCGCCAGTTCGGCGAGGGCGGCGATGCGCACCGGATCGAGCGGCTGTTCGGCACGCACGATCGGGCGTTTCTTGATCGGGATGAATCGGCGCAGTCGCCACACCGCGAAACCGAGCAGCGGTAGCAATATAAGCAGCAGCCACCAGCCCGGTGCCGGTGGCCAGAAGGCGATCGGTGGCGGAGAAATCAGTGGCTGCAGTTGTTCGAGGCCGTTCATCGACCTTTCCCCGGACGCTGCGGATTCAGGAACTCACGCATCTGCTCGACCATTTCGCTTTGCGTGCTCAACGGCATCAGCAGCACCCGTAACTTTTGCGCGAGCAATTCCCAGCGGGCGATGCGTGCTTCGGCCTGGGCGCGATAAGTCTGGCGCAGATCGAAGTTGAGGGTGTCGAGCTCCAGTTGTGCGCCGCGTTGCGCGAATCTCAACAGCCCGGCAGCGGGCAGGGCGTGATCCAGCGGATCGGACAGCGGCAGCATCAGCAGATCGCAATGGCGTGCCAGCAGGCTCAACTGTTGTTCGGCGCTGTCGGACAACGCGCGTTCATCGCAGATCACGATCGCCAGGCTGCCGGGCCGCAGCACTTCGCGGGCGCGGCGCAGGGCTACGCCAAAGGCATCGCGATCCGGCTCACGCTCGGTGTGCAGCGACTGATTGACCTTCACCAGACGGTTGAGCAGTTGCAGCAGACTCTGTTTGCTGCGCCGTGGCTTGATTTCGTAATGCTCGTTATCGCCGAACACCAGTCCGCCAACCCGGTCGTTATGGCCGAGCGCAGCCCAGCCAATCAGCGCCGCCACTTGCGCCGCCAGCACCGATTTGAACATCAGTCCGGAACCGAAAAACAGCCGTGTGCTTTGCTCGACCATGATGAAGATCGGCCGTTCGCGTTCTTCATGGAACAGCTTGGTGTGCGGCTCCTGGGTGCGCGCCGTCACGCGCCAGTCGATGGTGCGCACGTCGTCGCCGGCCTGATAGACCCGCACCTGATCGAAGTCGACGCCACGGCCACGGAATTTCGAGTGATGCAGGCCAATCAGCGGGCTGCGCTGGCTGGGCGTGGAAAACAGCTGCACTTCGCGCACACGGTGGCGCATCTCGATCAGGTCGGCGAGGCTGATGCGGATGCCCGGTTCGGATGGCAGAGGGGCGTTCATGGGGGTCAAGCGACGGCTACGACGTCGAGAATCCGCTGCACCACCCGATCCTGATCGATGCCGGCGGCTTCGGCCTCAAACGACAGAATAATGCGATGACGCAACACGTCGAACAGTACGGCTTGAATGTCTTCGGGGCTGACGAAGTCGCGCCCGGCCAGCCAGGCGTGGGCGCGGGCGCAACGGTCGAGGGCGATCGAGCCACGGGGGCTGGCGCCGTAGGCGATCCACTCGGCCATCTCCGGGTCGAACTTGGCCGGCGTGCGCGTGGCCATGACCAGTTGCACCAGGTATTCCTCCACAGCGTCGGCCATGTACAACCCGAGGATTTCCTTGCGCGCGGCGAAGATCGCCTGTTGGCTCACGCGGCGTTCGGGTTTGGTCTCGCCGTTCAGCGCTTCGCCGCGGGCCTGCTGAAGAATGCGGCGTTCGACGGCGGCGTCCGGGAAACCGATTTTGACGTGCATCAGGAAGCGATCGAGTTGCGCTTCCGGCAGCGGATAAGTGCCTTCCTGCTCGATCGGGTTCTGCGTGGCCATCACCAGAAACAGTGGCGACAGCTCATAAGTGCTGCGCCCGACACTGACCTGGCGCTCGGCCATGGCTTCGAGCAGCGCCGATTGCACCTTGGCCGGGGCGCGGTTGATTTCGTCGGCCAGCACCAGGTTGTGGAAGATCGGCCCTTGCTGGAACACGAAACTGCCGGTTTCCGGGCGATAGATCTCGGTGCCGGTGATGTCGGCCGGCAACAGGTCAGGGGTGAACTGAATGCGATGGAACTGGGCTTCGATGCCCTCGGCGAGTTCTTTGATCGCTTTGGTCTTGGCCAGACCCGGCGCGCCCTCGACCAGCATGTGGCCGTCGGCGAGCAGGGCGATGAGCAAACGCTCGATGAGTTTTTCCTGGCCGAGAATCTGCGTTGAAAGAAAGGTTCGCAGCGCCAGCAGCGCTTCACGATGTTCCATCGATGACTGTTCCTGGAAAGGGTGGCCACAGGCGTTCGGATAACGCCGGGGCTGGGGGCATTACTTTAATCCATCGCGGGGGGTGGCGACTAACGGCATTTTGCGCAAAGTGCGGGAAATGACTGGGGGAATTGTTGGAATTTTGTAGGTCGGGAGAGTTTGCGGTGTTCTTTCGGGCCTCTTCGCGAGCAAGCTCGCTCCCACATTTGAACGGCGTATGTGGGAGCGAGCCTGCTCGCGAAGGGGCCAGCCCAGACGCCATCAAACTTCGTTAATGAAGGTGCCAGTCCCGTCAAGGATGTTCTTCAGGGTCTCGACAACCTCATCCAGATCAACCATGTGCGGGTTAAAGCTGATCTCCAGCACATCGTCCCCATTCAACGCATCGGCATCCGCCGCCGCAATCTCGATCTTCAACAGATTCGAGGTCAGGGTGACCTTAACGCCATCCAGCGTCGAAGGCTCGCCATCCAGGGTGATCTCCAGCTCATCCTCGTCCGGGTAGCGGCTCATCAGGAACATGTCGCCCTTGTCGCTGTGGCAGCAGAGCATGGCCATGTTGTCTTCTTCGTCATCGCACGGGTTGACGATCAGTAGGGCGGTGGTCATTTGCATGGGGGAATTCCTGCCTCGGGGGGCGTGTCGGTCGCTAATGGGCGCGATTCTGCCAGTCCTCGGGAATTTCTGCATGTGAGAGTGTCAGAGGATGTGTCGTGAACGCGACGTGGATCAATGGTCATTTCTGGCACGCATGTACCGTAAAAACGGGCATTCAGACCAGCGTTTTGCGCCACGAGTGCTAGTGTTTACCGGTGCCAAAGCCTTGGTTTACGTGCCAATGACCGAATATGTCGCAGCACCGCAAGCAGACACATTGTCGCACCCATTAAGCTGCGCAACGGATGAGCACCCGTAAAGGCATTGTCGGCAGCCCCGACAGTCGTTTTTGCAGATGCCCATTCATGGAAGGTGAATGTGACCTGAGTGTCTCGTCCAGCTTCACCCACCTGTCCCCCTGTTGCCTCTGCCCGAGAATCAGGAACAGGGCGACACAAGCCCCGAAAGGGGTGTAGCACGCGACGCTTTCCATCAATAACAAGCTTAAGCGGAGTACCACAGATGGCGTTCTTCACCGCAGCCAGCAAAGCCGACTTCCAGCACCAACTGCAAGCGGCACTGGCGCAGCACATCAGTGAACAGGCACTGCCACAAGTGGCGCTGTTCGCTGAACAATTCTTCGGCATCATTTCCCTGGACGAGCTGACTCAACGTCGCCTCTCCGACCTCGCTGGCTGTACTCTTTCTGCGTGGCGCCTGCTTGAGCGCTTCGATCACGCGCAACCGCAAGTGCGCGTCTACAACCCCGATTACGAGCGTCATGGCTGGCAGTCGACCCACACCGCGGTCGAAGTGCTGCACCATGACCTGCCGTTCCTGGTCGACTCGGTCCGCACCGAACTGAACCGCCGCGGCTACAGCATCCACACCCTGCAAACCACCGTGCTCAGCGTGCGTCGTGGCAGCAAGGGCGAGTTGCTGGAAATCCTGCCGAAGGGCAGCACCGGCGAAGGTGTTCTGCATGAATCGCTGATGTACCTGGAAATCGACCGCTGCGCCAACGCGGCCGAACTGAATGTGCTGAGCAAAGAGCTGGAGCAGGTTCTCGGTGAAGTCCGCGTCGCGGTCGCCGATTTCGAGCCGATGAAAGCCAAGGTGCAGGAACTCCTCGCCAAGCTCGACAACAGCGCCTTCGCCGTCGATACCGACGAAAAGAACGAAATCAAAAGCTTCCTGGAATGGCTGGTGGGCAACCACTTCACCTTCCTTGGCTACGAAGAATTCGTGGTCACCGATCAGGCTGATGGCGGTCATATCGAGTACGACCAGAACTCCTTCCTCGGCTTGACCAAGCTGCTGCGCACCGGCCTGACCTACGATGACCTGCGCATCGAAGATTACGCCGTGAGCTACCTGCGCGAGCCGACCCTGCTGTCGTTCGCCAAGGCTGCGCACCCAAGCCGTGTACACCGTCCGGCCTACCCGGACTACGTGTCGATCCGTGAAATCGACGCTGACGGCAAAGTCATCAAGGAACACCGCTTCATGGGCCTCTACACCTCCTCGGTGTATGGCGAGAGCGTGCGGGTCATCCCGTTCATCCGCCGCAAGGTCGAAGAAATCGAACACCGCTCCGGCTTCCAGTCCAAGGCGCACCTGGGCAAGGAGCTGGCGCAGGTCCTCGAAGTATTGCCGCGTGACGACCTGTTCCAGACCCCGGTCGACGAACTGTTCACCACCGTGATGTCGATCGTGCAGATCCAGGAACGCAACAAGATCCGCGTGTTCCTGCGCAAAGACCCGTACGGTCGTTTCTGCTACTGCCTGGCCTACGTGCCGCGCGACATCTATTCCACCGAAGTTCGCCAGAAAATCCAGCAAGTGCTGATGGAGCGCCTGAAGGCCTCCGATTGCGAATTCTGGACGTTCTTCTCCGAGTCCGTGCTGGCGCGCGTGCAGTTGATTCTGCGTGTCGACCCGAAAAACCGTCTCGACATCGACACCGTGCTGCTGGAAAAAGAAGTCGTCCAGGCGTGCCGCAGCTGGCAGGACGACTACGCCGCACTGACCGTCGAAAGCTTCGGCGAAGCCCACGGCACCAACGTGCTGGCTGATTTCCCGAAAGGCTTCCCGGCCGGTTACCGCGAGCGTTTCGCCGCGCATTCGGCCGTGGTCGACATGCAGCACCTGCTGAGCCTCAACGAAAAAAATCCGCTGGTGATGAGCTTCTATCAGCCGCTGGGCCAGGTCTCCGGCCAACGCGAGCTGCATTGCAAGCTGTACCACGCCGACACCCCGCTGGCGCTGTCCGACGTTCTGCCGATTCTGGAAAACCTCGGCCTGCGCGTGCTGGGTGAATTCCCGTACCGTCTGCGCCACACCAATGGCCGCGAGTTCTGGATTCATGACTTCGCGTTCACGGCCGCTGAAGGCCTGGACCTCGACATCCAGCAACTCAACGACACCCTGCAGGACGCTTTCGTCCACATCGTGCGTGGCGAAGCCGAAAACGATGCGTTCAACCGTCTGGTCCTGACCGCCGGCCTGCCATGGCGCGACGTCGCGCTGCTGCGTGCCTACGCCCGTTACCTGAAGCAGATCCGTCTGGGCTTCGATCTGGGTTACATCGCCAGCACCCTGAACAACCACACCGACATCGCTCGCGAGTTGACCCGGTTGTTCAAGACCCGTTTCTACCTGGCACGCAAGCTTGGCAGCGATGATCTGGAAGACAAGCAACAGCGCCTGGAGCAAGCGATTCTGACCGCACTGGACGACGTCCAGGTGCTCAACGAAGACCGCATCCTGCGTCGTTACCTCGACCTGATCAAAGCCACCCTGCGCACCAACTTCTACCAGACGGATGCCAACGGCCAGAACAAGTCGTACTTCAGCTTCAAGTTCAACCCGCATGCAATCCCTGAGCTGCCGAAGCCAGTACCGAAGTTCGAAATCTTCGTTTACTCGCCACGCGTTGAAGGCGTGCACCTGCGCTTCGGTAACGTTGCTCGCGGTGGCCTGCGCTGGTCCGACCGCGAAGAAGACTTCCGTACCGAAGTCCTCGGCCTGGTAAAAGCCCAGCAAGTGAAGAACTCGGTCATCGTGCCGGTGGGTGCGAAGGGCGGCTTCCTGCCGCGTCGCCTGCCACTGGGAGGCAGCCGTGACGAGATCGCGGCCGAGGGCATCGCCTGCTACCGCATCTTCATTTCCGGTCTGTTGGACATCACCGACAACCTGAAAGACGGCGCGCTGGTGCCGCCGGCCAACGTCGTGCGTCACGACGACGATGACCCGTACCTGGTGGTCGCGGCGGACAAGGGCACTGCAACCTTCTCCGACATCGCCAACGGCATCGCCATCGACTACGGCTTCTGGCTGGGTGACGCGTTTGCGTCGGGTGGTTCGGCCGGTTACGACCACAAGAAAATGGGCATCACCGCCAAAGGCGCGTGGGTTGGCGTACAGCGCCACTTCCGCGAGCGCGGCATCAATGTTCAGGAAGACAGCATCACCGTGGTTGGCGTCGGCGACATGGCCGGTGACGTGTTCGGTAACGGCTTGCTGATGTCCGACAAGCTGCAACTGGTCGCTGCCTTCAACCACATGAACATCTTTATCGACCCGAACCCGAACCCGGCGACCAGCTTCGTTGAGCGTCAGCGCATGTTCGATTTGCCGCGTTCGGCCTGGACCGACTACGACACCAGCATCATGTCCGAAGGTGGCGGTATCTTCTCGCGCAGCGCGAAGAGCATCGCGATCTCGCCGCAGATGAAAGAGCGCTTCGACATCAAGGCCGACAAGCTGACCCCGACCGAACTGCTGAACGCCTTGCTCAAGGCGCCGGTGGATCTGCTGTGGAACGGCGGTATCGGTACTTATGTGAAAGCGAGTACCGAAAGCCACGCCGATGTCGGCGACAAGGCTAACGATGCACTGCGCGTGAACGGCAACGAACTGCGCTGCAAGGTTGTGGGCGAGGGCGGTAACCTCGGCATGACCCAACTGGGTCGTGTGGAATTCGGTCTCAATGGCGGCGGTTCCAACACCGACTTCATCGACAACGCCGGTGGTGTGGACTGCTCCGACCACGAAGTAAACATCAAGATCCTGCTGAACGAAGTGGTTCAGGCCGGTGACATGACCGACAAGCAACGCAACCAGTTGCTGGCGAGCATGACCGACGAAGTCGGTGGCCTGGTGCTGGGCAACAACTACAAGCAGACTCAGGCTCTGTCCCTGGCGGCGCGTCGTGCCTACGAGCGCATCGCCGAGTACAAACGTCTGATGGGCGATCTGGAAGGCCGTGGCAAGCTGGACCGTGCCATCGAGTTCCTGCCGACCGAAGAACAGATCAACGAGCGCGTTGCGGCAGGCCACGGTCTGACCCGTCCCGAGCTGTCGGTGCTGATCTCGTACAGCAAGATCGACCTCAAGGAGCAGCTGTTGGGTTCCTTGGTGCCGGATGATGACTACCTGACCCGCGACATGGAAACGGCGTTCCCGCCGACCCTGGTCAGCAAGTTCTCCGAAGCCATGCGTCGTCACCGTCTGAAGCGCGAGATCGTCAGCACCCAGATCGCCAACGATCTGGTCAACCACATGGGCATCACCTTCGTTCAACGACTCAAAGAGTCGACCGGCATGAGCCCGGCGAACGTGGCTGGCGCCTACGTGATCGTGCGCGACATCTTCCACCTCCCGCACTGGTTCCGTCAGATCGAAGCCCTGGACTATCAGGTCTCTGCTGACGTGCAACTGGAGCTGATGGACGAGCTGATGCGTCTGGGTCGCCGCGCTACGCGCTGGTTCCTGCGTGCCCGTCGCAACGAGCAGAACGCTGCCCGTGACACCGCGCACTTCGGTCCGCATCTGAAAGAGTTGGGTCTGAAGCTCGACGAACTGCTCAGCGGCGAAATCCGCGAAAACTGGCAGGCGCGTTATCAGGCTTACGTCGAAGCCGGTGTGCCGGAGTTGCTGGCGCGTATGGTCGCGGGTACCTCGCACCTGTACACCCTGCTGCCGATCATCGAAGCCTCCGACGTGACCGGGCAGAACCCTGCCGAAGTGGCCAAGGCCTACTTCGCCGTGGGCAGTGCGCTGGACATCACCTGGTACCTGCAACAGATCAGCGCGCTGCCGGTTGAAAACAACTGGCAGGCCCTGGCCCGTGAAGCGTTCCGTGATGATGTCGACTGGCAGCAACGTGCGATCACCATCTCCGTCCTGCAACAGGGCGACGGCACTCAGGACGTGGAAGCACGCCTGGCGCTGTGGATGGAACAGCACGAAGGCATGATCTCGCGCTGGCGCGCCATGCTGGTGGAAATCCGTGCGGCGAGCGGCACGGACTACGCCATGTATGCCGTTGCCAACCGCGAACTGCTGGATCTGGCGTTGAGCGGGCAAGCGGTGGTGCCTGCGGTTGCTGCGAATGCCGAGCCTGAATTGGCGTAAGTAGTGGCTGAATGAGAAAGCCCCGGTGTCGTGAGATGCCGGGGCTTTTTTATGTCTGAAGGTTTTGCGGTGCCTGTTCTGGCCTCATCGCGAGCAGGCTCGCTCCCACATTGGTTTTGTGATCGACACAAGTCCCCTGTGGGAGCGAGCCTGCTCGCGAAAGGGCCCTTACATTCAATACAACTTCTGACCTTGTTTACTATCGAGCATCGACACGTTACTTGTCGGTCTGGTCAATAAATTACTGAGCGACTGGTCAAACTTCTGCAGCGCCCTTACTTGCACATCCTGTTGCTGATTAATATCCGCGACAATGTCTTCAGACCCTTTGAAGTCCGCCCAGATCGGCGTCAGTTCTTTCGCCTCCGAACCTTTCGCCGTGCCGATGTAGTGAAGTTGCGCATCATAAAAATCGGCACTGACATCGGCCTTGATATCGGAACTGCGCGAAGTAATCAGTTGGCTGTGGGTATCGACAATTGCCACCACATCCGGTCTTGCAGCGCGCAGGCTTTGCATGTTCGGGTAGACCGTCACTGAGCCGAACTGGCGTTGCAGGGAGGCGTTGACCCAGTCAACGGCCATGTCCGGTTTTGAGCTGGCGACATAGGCGTCGTGGATCGGTTGCACCAGCAGGCTCTGGCCGAAACCGGTGCCGGCGTTGGCCTGATAGTCGCGCAGGTATTCGCGATTGGTCTGGGTACTTGGGCTGTAGATGACGCCGAGCGCGACGCCGGGACCGCTTTTCACCTGAGTGGCGCTGCTGCGGCCGGTCGGGTGGGGCAGTAGCGTGTCGAGGGATGAGACCGCTCGCGGAGCGGTAGGCACTGAACAGGCGGAGAGGGCTAAAACCGAAATTACCAACGTACTGGCCAACGCAAGTTTCATGGTGAATCTCCCGTGAAACAACTTCAGTCGGAAAGTTGCAATTGCCGAGTTTTAAAACGGCGCTCGGCGCTAACTCAGACTAAACCGGAGAACCTGTAAGGCAGCTGACAATTTGTCGGTTTATCAGCGCGTGGATAGTTTTATTTGCTTTAAACGCAATCGGTTAATTGCCCCGAGCAATAAAAAGGCGCAAATCAGCGATTTGCGCCTTTTTATTTATGGCTGGCCAAACAACCATCAGTCTTTCAGGGGGATCAACACCTGTTCGTCCGGGGCCAGCACCATAAACACCAGCAACTTGGCCGGTTTGCTTTTGCTGGCATTTTTCGACACCAGATGCTCGGAGCCGGCGGGCTCGTACCAGAACTGGCCTTTCTTGTAGGTGGTCGCCTGTTCACCTTTCACCTGGGAAATCACTTCGCCTTCGAGCACATAGGCCATGGCCGTGCCCTCGTGTTTGTGCGCGATGGAAGACTGGCCGGGTTTGTAGTCGACCTCGATCATCATGGCTTTTTTGCCGGGGGCGTTTTTCAGCATCTGGTCTTGCAGGACGGTGACTTTTTCGGACGGGTCATGGGCGAGGGCTGAGGCGGAAATCGTCAGGGCGAGGGCGGCGGCGAGGACGTGCAGGGCTTTCATGGCGGGTTACCTGTGAGGGTTGGGGGTGCAATCACAGTAGTCCGCAGGGCAGGGCATTCAAACGGCCAATATTCTGGAAGATCAGGTGACCAATTGGTGGGGCTTCAGGAAGAAAATGGGCGGGGCGCAATACGCCTTCGCGAGCAAGCCCGCTCCCACAGGGTACGCATTCCAATGTGGGAGCGGGCTTGCTCGCGAAGGCGTCGGGTCAGACGATAGGAAAGCTGTTGAAATCCACACTATTGGCCAGACGGCTATCAATCAAGTCGATAAAGCCCTGCGCCTCGGGCCGGTTGAAATGCGCCTGCATCGCCGCTTCCGATTGCCAACGGGCACTGACCATCCAGCGGTGGCTGTCCTCGGGGCAGCGGTCGACCATATAGGAGTCGCAGCCCGGCGTTTCGCGCAGGGTTTCGACGATCTTCTGCAGTTGCTTGCCCAGTTCATCCGAACGGCCGGCGGCGGCCTGCACCTGTACGGTGTTGATCACTTCGTTGGACATTGCTCACACTCCTGAATCAGGCCGGACGAATCCTGCTCATTGAGGGAAAACGCCTTTGCAGAATAGGCCTGCACCCCGGTATCACCAATAACCAATCGGCGGTTAATCGGTTAGGCCAATCACTCAAGCCACTTGCTGGAGGATGTCGCGCAGGCGATCCAGGGCGATATCGATGTCCAGGTTTTCGATGGCGCCGAAGCCGAAGTACAGACCACTTTTTATCGGTTGCTGATAGTAGAAGCCGTCGATGGCGTAGAGGCCGACCTCGACCTTTTTTGCCAGCTCGATCACCAACGGCAAATCGATCGGCCGTTTGCAGAACGCCGCCATGTGGAACCCGGCGCTGGGTGGCACCGCCTCAAGCCACGGCGACAGATCGCTGGCCATGCGCGCCAGAATCCGTTCGCGGCGCTGGGCGTAGATCGTATGGCAGCGGCGGATATGCTTGAGCAGGCAACCCTCGGCGATGAACTTCGCCAAGGCCCATTGCGGCAGGGTGCAGGCATGCAGATCAGTGAGTTGCTTGGCACGGATTACCGCTTCGAGGATCGCTGGCGGCAGGATCGCATAGCCCAGTCGCAGCTCCGGCAGCAGGGTTTTGGAGAACGTTCCGACGTAGGCGACGATGCCGCGCTGGTCGAGGCTGAACAGGGAATCGGTGGGCCTGCCTTCGTAGCGAAACTCGCTGTCGTAGTCGTCTTCGATGATGATTGCGCCCAGTTCATAGGCGCGGGCCAGCAACGCCTCGCGCCGCGCCTGGCTCATCGGCATGCTCAGGGGAAACTGGTGCGAGGGCGTGACGTAGATCAGTCGCGTGCCCTCGGGAATTTGCTCAACCACAATGCCTTCGTCATCCACGGGCACGCCGACCACATCCGCGCCGTGGGTGCCGAACAGCAAGCGCGCCGGCGGGTAGCCCGGGTCCTCCATCGCGACCCGACTGCCGGGGCTGATCAACACGCGGGTGATCAGGTCCAGCGCCTGTTGCGCGCCGTTGCACACCACAATGTCTTCGTCCTGGCAGTTCACCCCACGGGAAAACGCAATGTGCCGGGCAATCGCATTGCGCAGCGCCGGCAAGCCTTCGGGCACGCTGTAGAAGCCTTTTGAACCGGCCATCTGGCGCATCGCATGAGAGACACAGCGGCGCCAGTCGTCATGGGGGAACTGGCCCTTGCTGGTGGCGCCGCCGATAAAGTCGTAGCGCAGCGAACCTTCCAGCGTCGGGTGACGCAGAAACACCGGCAGATTGCGCCAGCGCTCGATCACCTCGGCGCTGGCCAGTTCGGTATGGCTTTGCTTGCGCTGGACTTGCGCCGGGCGTGCGTTGACGTAGGTGCCTTTGCCGATCACGCCGGTGAGGAAGTTTTCGTAGGTCAGTTGGGCGTAGGTGTCGGAAATGGTTTTGCGCGAAATCCCCAGTTGCTCGGCCAGCAAGCGGCTCGGAGGCAATTGTGTGCCAGCGGCCAAACGCCCGGATTCGATGGCGCCACGCAGTTGCTGATACAACTGACCGGCCAGATCCTTGCGGCCGTTGATCACAACGTGAAGTTCCATACCGACTGGGCTCCGGAGGGCGAATTGAGTGCCCGCCAGATTACCGCTGTTGCGGGATGGGCAATAGTTGCCTACCCGAAAAACCCGAAATTGGCCCCAATCCCACCCTGACTGTAGCCAGACACAAATCTCGTCCCCACCATCATTCCCATGTGGGAGCGGGCTTGCTCGCGAAGGCGTCGTATCAGGCAACTGAACTATCGACTGACTCACCGCCTTCGCGAGCAAGCCCACTCCCACAGGGGGATTTGTGTTTGGCTGGGATGCAGTGGTGTGCCGGTTTTCCGTGCAATTGGGGCTGTGATGCATCGCTGTCAGCGTTTACGGTGAAGTCATTATTCCGTCTACCGAGACCTGCCCATGTCCCCGCGCCTGGATTACTACAACGCTTCGCCCAAGGCGATGAAAGCGATGATTGCCATGGAGGCGCTGACCAGCAACCTGAGCATCGAGCAGCCGCTGCTGCAACTGATCAGGATCCGCGCCTCGCAACTCAACGGCTGCGCGTTCTGTACCGACATGCATTCGGTGGATGCGCGGAGGGCCGGGGAGAGTGATCGACGGTTGTATGCGATCGCGGTGTGGCGCGACAGCAACTTCTTCAACCCGCGTGAGCGTGCGGCGCTCGCCTGGGCGGAGGCGGTGACGCTGCTTGCCGACAGCCATGTGCCGGATGACATTTACCAGCAGGCGCGCGAGCAATTCAGCGAAGGGGAGATGGTCGACCTGACCATGGCCGTCACCACAATCAACAGCTGGAATCGCCTCGCGGTGAGCTTCCGCCAAACCCCAAGCGACTAGCACCACATGATCGTTCCCATCCGGGGCATGGGCACAATCAGTGTAGGAGCTGCCGAAGGCTGCGATCTTTTGATCTTGTTTTTTAAAGGCAAAGTCAAAAGATCGCAGCCTTCGGCAGCTCCTACATGGGTGTCATTGGTTCGTCGATGTCACTGCGGTGGACGTTGCGGTTTCACCGACGTACCAAAGGTATTGCCCATCCGCGTACTGGTCGCGGCCGGTGTCGCGAGGCCGACCTGATTCGGCGGCCGTTTGTTCACCGGCACATTCAGCGCCTCTTGATTCTTTTTCGCCGCCGCAGCGCCTTCGGGGTTGTTGCCCATCTGCTGGCTCAGGCAATCGTAATTCGGCGCCTTGTAGCCGCCGACCGTCACCTCGACACAGCCCAACGGTTCCTCGGCATAAGCGCTCGACAGCGCCATCAACAACAGCCCGCCAAGGCTCAATCGCCACAGTGTGTTCATGCTCGCCTCCTGGCCGGCCCGACGGGGCCGCGCTTTGGTTTGAGTCTAGTGCAAGCCGTGCGCAATTCCCGTGATGGTTTTTTTGCACCGCCCGTCACACCAGATTCATAAACAGCCCTCAGGATGACGATTTCCAAGGATTCGTCAGCCGTGCAGCGAGGCAATTCCACGGACGGGTTTCAGCGTTCAACGAGGCTTGTGCGCCGGATGTGTCTGGGGTGGCTGCTTGGCTGTACGGCGGGCCACGCCATGGCCGATGCGGTGCCGGCGGACCTGCGCATGACGCTGCACATTCCGGCACAGGATCTGGCGCACGCGCTGGATCAGTACAGCCACGCCACCGGTGTGGCGGTGCTGGTCGACAGTCAGTTGAGTCGCGGCCGGCGCTCGTTGGCGGTGGATGGCGAATACACCGCCGCCGATGCCCTGCGTCGATTGCTTGGCGGCAGTGGTTTGATGGCGCGCTACGCCCGGGACGATGCATTTACCTTGCAAGTGGCGCAGGTCGAAGACGTGCCGGCGCCGCCGCAAAAACAGACGCCGGAAAGCGTCGCGGTCAACCGCAGTTACGCCACGGCGGTGCAAGCGGCAATCGAGCGCAACCTGTGCCGCTCGCCGCTGACCCGTCCCGGCAGTTATCGCGCGGTGTTGCAGGTGTGGGTCGGGCGCGATGGCCTGGTGCAGCACAACCGGTTGGTCACCTCGACCGGTGATGTACGGCGCGATAACGCGCTGGTGGAAAGCTTTCGCAATCTCAGGATCGACCGGCCGACGCCCAGCGCATTGCGTCAGCCGGTCACGTTGCTGTTGTTACCGGAGTCGTCAGGGAAACGCATGGAATGCACCAAATGGGAAGGAGTTTCCGGGGGATGAAAGACACCGGACAAGGTTCGATGGCTCAACTGTTCCTGACGTCTTACGAGGACTTCAGGGTGCGCCTGCGTCGGCGTTTGGGCTCGGATGATCTGGCCAACGACGTGTTGCACGAGACCTGGCTGCGGGTCGACCGCATGGAGACGCCGCCCAACCTTTTGCGACCCAATGCCTACCTCTATCGCATGGCCCTGAACATCGCTGCCGACCGGCGTCAGGCTGATGCGCGCCTGCTCACCGGCGAGGAGGTCGAAGAGCTGCTGCAAATCGGCGACGAAGCGCTCGACCCGGCGCGGGTGGTGGGCGGGCAAAAGGAAATCCAGTCGCTGCTCAATGCGCTTTACGAACTGCCGGCGCGGCGTCGGCGGATCTTCATCGCCGCGCGCCTGGAGGAGGCGCCGCATCTGGAAATCTCCCAGCGCTTCGGCATTTCCACGCGCATGGTCGAGAAGGAAATCAAAGCGGCGTTGGGCTTCTGCGCAGCCAAACTGGAAAGAAAAGTGTTTCAGCGGTTCGGTCGCGGGGCCGGAAAACCGTCTTCTGAATAGTGCCCGATCATTTCGTTGAGAATCTGCGCGTTTGAACATCTTTCGACTGACACCTGCCGAGCCATCGGCGGCCGACCCTCTGCACAGCGAAGCCCGTGACTGGCTGGTTCTGCTGACCTCGGGCCGCGCCACCGTCGCCGACGCCCGCGCCTTGCGCGAATGGTGCGCCCAGAGCGCCGAGCACGCCCGCGCGTTCGAAGAGGCCAAGCGGTTGTGGCACAACTTGCAACCTGCCGCGCAAGGCTTGCAGGCGCCGCGCGGGTTTGGTCGACGTACTTTTCTCGGTGGGGCGATTGCTGCGTCGGCGGCGTTTTTGCTGGTGCGCGGGACGATTCCTGGTGGTTTTGAAGGGCTGGGCGCTGACTACATTACTGAGGTCGGCCAGCAGCGCCGCTTTGAACCGGCGCAGGGTGTGAGCCTGGAGCTGAACACGCAGACGCGGATCAATCAGCGTGCAGTGTCTGAAGGTGTGCAGGGTTTTGAACTGGTCAGTGGTGAAGTTGAAGTGCAGACCGCGCGGTTGCCGTTGGCGATGCAGGCTGGGGGAGGGTGGTTGCGCGCGAGTCAGGCGCGTTTCAACTTGCGTAACACGGATCAGCAAGTCTGCGTGACCTGCCTCGATGGCGCGGTGGAAGTCGACGTTGAAGGCCGCAGCCTGCGCCTCGAACCGGGGCAGCAAGTGACCTACGACGCGCGGCAAGTTGGCAGCGTACAAAGTGTCGACACGGCGGCCGTGATGAATTGGCGGCAGCAGGTGTTGGTGTTTAACGGGGCGACGTTGAGTCAGATGATTGATGAGATCAACCGCTACCGTCCCGGCATGTTGCTGCTGCTCAACCGCGAACTTGGCCAACGCCGCGTCCATGCTCGTTTCAGCCTTGACCAACTTGCTGGCGTTGCATTGCTGATTCGGGATGCTTATGGCGTCAAATGCACTGAGTTGCCGGGTGGCGTTGTCGTTTTGAGTTAGTGGGTTTTATTGGGTACATATCCGTTGCTGCGGTAACGGCGGCTTAGGGTTCCGCCCTGACGGCGGGTCACCTTTTCCAAACGCCGAAAAGGTAACCCAAAAGGCTTGCTCCTACGTGCGGCCCGCTCGCTGAGGCTCGGGGTTCCTTCGCTCCGGGATCCATCCGGGCGCATCGCCTACGGTTTGCTTCGCTGCACCTCCTCTCGATGCATTTGGCTGCGCCAAACGGTCGCTGCGCTCCCTCCCCCGGATAAATCCCGGAACGAGGCCTTCCGACGTCGCCCGTGGAACAAGATCAAGATCAAGAGCTGCAGCCGAGCTAACGCTCATCCTGTTGAGTGGGGCGGCTTTGCCGCTGGGGCTGTACGCAAATTTAAAACGGTGGGAGCGAGCCTGCTCGCGAAGGCGGCCTGCCAGCCAACCAACCCCAACTGACCAGCCCCAATGCCTGTGGGAGCTGGCTTGCCAGCGATGACGGCGGGAGTGTCATTAATTTTGTGTTCGGGCATAACATGCTGCAGAGGTGCATGTATGCCAACCAAAAAGAAACCGGCCCGTGAGGCCAAGCGTGACCTTCCGTCCATTCCAAAAGAGCTGATCGACCAG
>NZ_FYDT01000088.1:0-11886 GCF_900187585.1 Pseudomonas sp. Irchel 3E19 | reverse complement strand
ATGGCAGCGGCCAATCCTGTTTCAGCGACGGGTAGACGGTTGGCGGAACTTAGAAAAGGCGTTGGCGGGCTGTTTCTGGATCACCGTCCAAGGCCTTCGAGGCCAAGGACGGTGAAGATCCCAAAAAACCGGTTTCCGGTGGATCGCAAGGCTGCTCCGCTTAAGTGAACAGCATTACGCTCAATAGCGGGGCTCTGTCTTTCGGTTACCAGCGTGGGCCGCCGTAGTAGCCATGGGGTCGACCGTAATAGCCGCGAGGCGGGCCGTAGTAAACAGGGGCCGGCTGAACATAGACCGGTTGTTGCACATACACCGGTGCCGGCTGGTAGTAGACCGGTGGCGGCGGTTGCTGCACGTAGACCGGTTGCGGTTGAACGTAAACCGGCTGTTGCTGCACGTACACCGGCCGGTCCTGGTTGATCAGCGCCGAGCCGATGATGGCCGAGCCGACGATCGCGCCAAACACCGCAGGGCCTTGCCAGCCATGGCCACCACCGGCTTCTGCCTGGCCTGTGACAGCGAGTGCGCCAACCAGTAAGGCCATAATGGGGAGTTTACGAATCATGATAGTTCCTCGGTTCTTCGACCCGGCGTTCGGGCCTGCACCAGGCCCACAGTTGTCGCGGGGATACTTCTAAGACAGCAACATTTTGAAAAACAGCACGGCGGCTGGGTAAATTTTGTGTAAGGTCTGTACCGCCATCTTTACAGGCTCGCCAAGGCCGGGTGCAGACCGGCGATATGATCGAACAGAACCCGATGGCATGGCTAATCCCGTCCATCCGAAAGTGCGTTTGAAGGAGAAGTTTCATGCAGATGAACCCCAACAAAGACACCCAGCTGTGCATGTCCCTTTCAGGGCGCCCAGGGAATTTCGGTCTGCGTTTTCATAACCATTTGTATGAGCAATTGGGCCTGAATTTCTACTACAAGGCCTTCCGCAGCCAGGACCTGAACGGCGCCGTCGGCGGGATCCGGGCGTTGGGCATTCGTGGTTGCGGTGTGTCGATGCCGTTCAAGGAAGACTGCATTGCGCTGGTCGATGAGCTGGATGCGTCGGCGGCAGCGATCCAGTCGATCAACACCATCGTCAATACCGACGGCCATCTCAAGGCTTACAACACTGATTACATCGCCATCGAGCAACTGCTGAAAACCCACGCAGTGCCCAAGGAATCGACCTTCGCCCTGCGTGGCAGCGGCGGCATGGCCAAAGCGGTGGCCAGTGCCTTGCGCGATGGTGGCTATAAAAACGGCTTGATTGTGGCCCGCAACGAGCGCGCCGGACGTGCGCTGGCGGATTCGCTGGGGTATCGCTGGCAGGCTGAACTGGGCGATGAGCGCCCGCAGATGCTGATCAACGTGACGCCAGTGGGCATGGACGGCGGCCCGGAGGCGGGGCAACTGGCGTTCGAGCCTGAGGTGATACAAGCGGCTGAGACGGTGTTTGATGTCGTTGCGATTCCTTCGGAAACGCCCCTGATCGTGCGCGGTCGGGCCGAAGGCAAGCGAGTGATTACCGGGCTGGAAGTGATCGCGATCCAGGCGCTGGAGCAGTTTGTGCTGTACACCGGCGTGCGGCCGACCGAGGAGCAGTTTCAGGCGGCGGTGGCGTTTGCCCGCAGCTGATCAGCCAAGATTTTGCGGTGACTGTGTGGGCCTATTCGCGAGCAGGCTCGCTCCCACATTGAAATGCATTCCCCTGTAGGGGGGAGCCTGCTCGCGATGGCCGCGCCACGGTGTCCATTGCCTATACTGCCCGACCAGCAAGCACAGACTTGCCCACCCACAAAAAAACCGAGGTTCAGCATGCATCCGCCCATCCTCAACCTGCACCAGGTCGAACTCGAACCCCTGCCCGAAGCCTTGTCTCCCGAAGGTGAAACCGCCGCGCGTTATCAGCAGCGCACGGCCCGGATCGGCCAGCAGCTTGGCGCGCAGAAACTCGGTTATCGGTTGTACGCACTGCCGCCGGGGATGCGCGGCAGTCCGTTTCACAGTCATCGGGTCAATGAAGAGATGTTTTACGTAGTGGCCGGGGAGGGCGAGGTGCGTCTGGGCGCCGAGCGTTTCCCGATCCGCGCCGGCGATGTGATTGCCTGCCCGGCGGGCGGCCCGGAAAAGGCGCATCAGATCATCAATACCAGCGCCGCAGAATTGCGCTATCTGGCGGTCAGCACCCAGCAGCAGCCGGACATCTGCGAATACCCGGATTCGAACAAATACGCGGTGATGGACAACTTCAAGGTGGATGCCCAGGGCAATGCGTCAGGCTTTGTCGCGGTGGCGCGGCAGGCGGACGGGGTTGATTACTGGGATGGTGAATAGTGCATAGACCCCTTGTAGGAGTGAGCCTGCTCGCGATAGCGGTGTGTCATTCAAATAAGATGTGACTGACACACCGCTATCGCGAGCAGGCTCGCTACTACAAACAGTACGGGGGGTTATTCGAGGCGCGCCAGACGCTCTTCCAGCGCCGCAATCCGCGCCTCCAGATCTTCGATGCGCTCCACAGAAACTGCGCCACCCGCAGCGCGTTCGCCTGGATGCTGCCGCGCCGCCAGAATCGCCTCGATATCTGCCGGATCACCCAGCGCGTGGGTGTAACGATCCTCGCGCTGCCCGGCCTGACGCGGAATCAGCACCGCCAGCCCGCGCGCAATCAGGCGCTCCAGCTGATGCATCACCTGCTCGGCATCTTCGAAGTCATGCATGCGCCCGCTGCGGGTCAGCAGTTCGTTGATCGTTTGTGGGCCGCGCAGAAACATCAATCCCGTCAGAATCACCTGCGCCGGCACCAGTTCCAGCGCCTTGTCGACCTTGTGCTCCCAGCGGTCGGCGCGACTACCCATGACCAGCTTGGTAAAACCGCGACCTTCCAGTGCACGCAGGCTCTGGCCGACCTGACCCTGGGTCAGGTTCATTACCGGTTCGCGGCTGGTTTTTTGATTGCAGGCGGTGACCAGTGCGTTGAGGGTCAACGGATAGGTTTCCGGGCTGGTCGCCTGTTTCTCGATCAGCGAGCCTAGGATGCGGATTTCCGTGGTGTTGAGCCGTGGCTCGTCGAAGGTGGATTCTTGTTCAGTGGTCATCGCGCGTTCCCTCAGCAGTCGAAGGCGCCTAGCCTAATCCTTGCCAAACAAAAGGCAAGCCGTGTGGTCATCAAGCATGGCTATAATCGCCCCCACGTTCCACCCAGCCACTACCACGAGACTGCCATGACCATTTCCCTTTACGCCGCATCCGTCCCGGTTTTTCAACAAATGCTCAACGCCCTGAGCGATGTCCTGAAAAAGGCTGAAGCCCACGCCACCGAGAAAAACATCGACCCGAACGCCTTCCTGCAAGCGCGCCTGTACCCGGACATGTTCCCGCTGGTGCGTCAGGTGCAGATCGCCGTGGATTTCGCCAAAGGCGTTTCCGCGCGTCTGGCGGAAGTCGAGATTCCGAAATATGACGACACTGAAACCACCTTCGCTGAGCTCCAAGCCCTGATCGCCAAGGTTCTGGCATTCATCGGCGAGATCAAGCCTGAGCAGATCAATGGCAAGGAAGGCATCGAAATCGTTACCCGTCCGGGCACGCCGAAAGAGAAGCGCTTCAGCGGTCAGGCGTATCTGCTGACTTACGGTCTGCCGCAGTTCTTCTTCCACGTCACCACGACTTATGCGCTGTTGCGTCATAACGGTGTTGAAGTGGGCAAACGCGATTACATGGGCGCGTTCTAAAACACCCGGCAACAAAAAAGCCCGACAAGGTTTGCGCCTTGGCGGGCTTTTTATTTTTCATTGTGGGAGCGAGCCTGCTCGCGAATACGGTGTGTCAGGCGACATCGATGTCCACTGATCCGCCCCCTTCGCGAGCAGGCTCGCTCCCACCGGGGCAGGCGGTTATGCGGCGCGTTGGGCCTTTTCTTCCTCACCCAGACAGGCTGCTGCGGTGAACAAAACATCAGTGGACGAATTCAGCGCGGTTTCTGCCGAATCCTGCAGCACACCAATAATGAAACCGACCGCCACCACCTGCATGGCAATCTCGCTCGGAATACCAAACAGGCTGCACGCCAGCGGAATCAGCAACAGCGAACCTCCGGCCACACCCGATGCACCGCACGCGCAGATCGCCGCAACGAGGCTGAGCAGGATCGCGGTCGGAATATCCACGGCAATGCCCAGGGTGTGCACCGCCGCTAGGGTCAGTACGGTGATGGTGATCGCCGCGCCGGCCATGTTGATGGTCGCGCCCAGCGGGATCGACACCGAATAAGTGTCTTCATGCAGGCCCAGACGCTTGCTCAGTTCCAGGTTGACCGGAATGTTCGCTGCCGAACTGCGGGTGAAAAATGCAGTAATACCGCTTTCACGCAGGCACTTCAGGGTCAGCGGGTACGGGTTGCGACGCAGCTTCCAGAACACGATCAGCGGGTTCATCACCAGCGCCACGAACAGCATGCAGCCCAGCAGCACGGCCAGCAGGTGCGCATAGCCGATCAGCGCGCCAAAACCGGAAGTCGCCAGGGTCGAAGCCACCAGACCGAAAATGCCCAGCGGTGCGAAGCGAATCACCACGCGCACGATCAGCGTGACACCGTTGGACAGGTCGCCTACCACTTCGCGCGTGGTATCGCCGGCATGGCGAATCGCAACGCCCATGCCGATGGCCCACGCCAGAATGCCGATGAAGTTGGCGTTCATCAGCGCGGTCACCGGGTTGTCGACCACGCTTAGCAACAGGCTTTGCAACACTTCAGTGATGCCACCCGGTGCGGTCACCGCAATGTTGTCGGTGGACAGCACCAGGTGCGACGGAAACGCCATGCTGGCAACCACTGCGACAACCGCTGCGGCGAACGTGCCCAGCAGATACAGAAACAGAATCGGTCGAATGTGAGTTTCCTGACCATGCTTGTGATTGGCAATCGAGGCCATTACCAGCACGAACACCAGAATCGGTGCCACGGCTTTCAGCGCCGAAACGAACACTTTGCCGATAAATGCGCTGGCTTTCGCCGCGTCCGGGGCAAACATCGCCAGGGCGATACCGGCAATCAGGCCGATCAGGATCTGCGTGACCAGGCTCAGGTTCTTGAGGCGGTGCAACAGCGAAGGGGAAGAAGCGGTCATAACGGCATCTCTGATTTTTTATAGGGTGCAAGGCTGCGTGACGGCGATGGCAGAATCGGGGCAGGCCACCGTCACGAGCCGAAAGGGCTGGCGTATGTCAACGTCGATAAACTCGACGTTGAACAGGCTGTACATTTTTCAGGGCGCGGACTTTATCACAGCGTAGGCTCTATCCTTCAGGCGTGTGACGATCTGCCGCCGGATGGATCGCAAAGTCGGCAGTTTTGTGCAAGTCAGGCTGGAAACACTCTGTTAAGATTCTCCATCCTCATTTTCAAGTTCTGCCAGCGGGCCTTCCGGTCATCGCTGGTGTCGTCGTTTTGCTGGAGTTTCCCATGCTGTTGCCCATCCTTCTGTTGTCTGCCGCCGGCTTCACGGTGCTGACCACGGAGTTCGTCATTGTCGGCCTGTTGCCGGCAATTGCCCGCGACCTTGCGGTCACCATCCCGCAAGCCGGTCTGCTGGTGACGTTGTTCGCCTTTACCGTGGCGATGTTCGGTCCGTTCCTGACCGCGTATTTTGCCCGCTTCGAGCGGCGCAAACTGTTTATCACCATCCTGATCATGTTTGGCCTGGCCAATACCGTGGCGGCATTGGCGCCGAATATCTGGGTGATGGCGATTGCCCGGTTGATCCCGGCGCTTGGGCTGCCGGTGTTCTGGGCATTGGCCAGCGAGACGGCCGTGGACATCGTCGGCCCGGACCATGCGGGTCGCGCGATTGCCAAAATCGGCTTCGGCATTGTTTGCGCTACGGTATTCGGCATCCCGGTCGGCACGCTGATTTCTGACGCGTTCGGCTGGCGCAGTGCGTTCGGCATTCTGGCGTTTATCGCGTTTGCCAAGGCACTGTTGCTGTTTGTCTACCTGCCAAAAACCGATCTGCACCAGCATCAGGTCAGCTTCCGCTCACAGTTCAAGATTCTGCGCAGCCCGTTGATGATCGGGCACATCGTGCTTTCGATTCTGGTGTTCAGCGGCATGTTTACCGCCTACACCTATCTGGCCGACATCCTTGAGCGCCTTGCCGGTTTCAACGGCACCGTAGTTGGCTGGTGCCTGATGGGCTTCGGCGCGGTCGGTTTGCTCGGCAACTCGTTGGGCGGTCGTGCGGTGGATCGGCATCCGCTGGGGGCGTCGGTGTTGTTCTGTGCGTTCATGATTGCCGGCATGGTCTCGCTGGTGCCGAACATTCATTCAACCGTGGGCCTGGCGGTGGCGATGGGCATCTGGGGCGTGACTCAGGCCGCGTTATTCCTGGTCAGCCATGTGCGCCTGATGAAAGCCGCGCCAGAAGCGCCAGCCTTTGCGGCCTCGCTGAATATTGCCGGGGCGAACCTCGGCATTGGCCTGGGTGCGATGATCGGTGGCCGGGTCATCGACAGCGCGGGTCTGGGCTTCCTCGGCTTCGCCGCTGCCGGGTTCATTCTGCTGTCGGTGTTCCTTGCCATGGTGCTGATGACGCTCAAGCCGCGCGAAATGTGCGCAGACGCTTCATAAGGTCGTAAACAGCTCGCGTCGGGCACCTTCGGTAATCGCAACGATGCCGGGGTGCTTGACCTTGCGCTCCACCGAAATGGCATAGAACGACTCGGTCACCGCGTCAGTCTGGCCAATCAACTCGACGCCGTACTGGCGTGTTACCTCTTCGGCAATCACGCTCGGGCCGATAAAAATCCCGCTGCCGGATTGGCCGAATGCCTGCATCAAGGCACTGTCATCGAACTCGCCGACGATTTGCGGCTGGATCTGCTGCTCGGCGAACCAGCGCTGCAAGCGGCTGCGCACCACGGTTTCCGCCCCGGGAATCAACAGCGGAGCACCGTGCAGGCTGCGCGGAAAATCCTGCCCGTAGCGCGCAGCCAGTTCGGCGGTGGCGAAAAAACTGATCCCGCATTCCCCTAGTTTCTGGCTATAGCCCTTGATGTCGAGGTGCGACGGCATCGGGCTGTCGGAGATCACCAGATCCAGCCGCTGAATGGCCAGATCGGCCAGCAGGCGTTCGAGTTTGTCTTCGCGACAGGTGATGCGCAGTGGCTCGTTGAGCTCCATGGTCGGTGCGATCAGGCGATAAACGATGGATTTCGGTACGACGTCAGCAACGCCGACGCGGAACAGGATCTGTTGTTCGTTGGGCTGGGCGCGTAGCATCAGCTCCAGTTCGCCGCCGAGCTGAAACATCTGTTCGGCGTAGGGCAGGGCCTGGCGCCCGGCTTCGGTAAGCTCCAGTTGCCGGCCAACCCGTCTGAACAATTCGATGCCATAGGTTTGTTCGAGCAGGGAAATCTGCCCGCTGATGGTCTGTGGCGTGAGGTTCAGTTGCTCGCAGGCGCGCACGATGCTGCCAGTCTTGGCTACAACCCAGAAGTAATGCAGCTGTCGGTAATTGAGCATCGGCTCGCGTCCCCCCTGTGTAGGAGCTGCCGCAGGCTGCGATCTTTTGATGTTGATTGTTAAAAACAAGATCAAAAGATCGCAGCCTGCGGCAGCTCCTACAGTAGAAATGTGTTTGGGTTGGTAGTAGGTGATGTGTTCAGGTTCGTAAAAACCGAAGTATAGCCGCTAAAAATACGAATTTTCCTGAAGTGTTTACCTCCCTAGAATGCCCAGCCATCGACGGCCGGTCTTTGACCCTGTCTGTTCATTCCAAGGAAATCTCATGAAATACACATTCCCTGCGTTGATGTTTACGTCTTTACTGGTTCTGGCCGGTTGCGATCAGGCCGAAAAAAGCGCCCAGCAGTTGATGGGCAAGGCTGCTGAAAGCGCCAAGCAAGCCATCGACGATACTCAAAAAGCCGCTGAACAAGCGCTGAGCGACGCCACTGGCGGGCTGATCGAGAAAAAAGAAACCCCGGAAGAAGGCGCGGAAAAATCCGAATCTTCCTCCAAGACCCTCTAAATCGTCTTACACAGAATCAGGACTGACCCATGGAATATCTGTTAGAACTCGCCGCCAGCCCCACCGCCTGGGTTGCTTTGGCCACACTGGTGGTCATGGAGATCGTGCTCGGCATCGATAACCTGATCTTCATCTCGATCCTGACCAACAAACTGCCTGAGCAACATCGGCAAAAGGCTCGTCGTATCGGTATTGGCATGGCACTGATTCTGCGTCTGGCATTGCTGAGCACCATCGCCTTCATCGTGCAGTTGACCGCGCCTGTGATCGAAATTCTCGGCCACGCCTTCTCCTGGAAGGACATGATCCTGATCGTCGGTGGTCTGTTCCTGGTCTGGAAGGCCACAACCGAGATTCACCACAGCATGGATCCGGCGCCGGAAGATCCGAAGTCGGCCACCTCGAAGGTGACCCTGGGCTTTGCCGCTGCCATCGGCCAGATCCTGATGCTCGACATGGTGTTCTCGATCGACAGCATCATTACGGCGGTCGGCATGACCGAACATTTGCCGATCATGATCATTGCGGTGGTGGTGTCGGTGCTGGTGATGTTGTTTGCGGCTGATCCGCTGGCCAAGTTCATCAACGACAACCCGACGGTGGTGATGCTGGCTCTGGGCTTCCTGATCATGATCGGCATGACGCTGATCGCCGAAGGCTTCGGCGCCCACGTACCGAAAGGTTATGTGTATGCGGCGATGGCGTTCTCGGCGGCGATTGAAGTGCTGAACATGATGTCGCGTCGCTCTCGGCAGAAGAAACTGGCTGAACAGGCGTAAACGCTGAAAGCCAAAAGGCCGCCTGAACTACGAGGTTCAGGCGGCCTTTTTCGTTTCTGCACGGATTTTATTTCACGCAGCGTTCAATGTGCAGTCGCGTGACGTACGCGGTGCTTCGCGGGTTTTTCAACCGCGGCAGACTGAACCGTAGGGTGATGACGTCGCGCAATCCGCAACACGCCCCACAGCATGGCGGCAGCAACGGCCAGCCAGCCGGCAATCAACATTACGATGGTCATGGTCAGGCTCATCAGTGCCTCCTCTTTGCCCTGCATCGGGCACTCACTTTTTCAATTCACTCTGTCTCAGTGACAGTCTAGTCAATGCGGTGTTTCAGCTTATTGACCAAAGGTCGGTGATGACTAATCAGTTCGCTCTATGCAATCGATGTGTCTGCGGTTTAAGGCTATACCGCAGCCCTGTGCCGTCCTATGATCGTCAGCCTTGCCGGAACACGATGACCGGTGTCTGAACAGAGAGTGACAATGGTGCAGGTATTTTCTCGAATTCGTGCGGCGCTGCTGGTGGCGGGTTGCGTGGCCGTGATGGTCGGCTGTGCTGGCAGTGTGGCGCCAGAGATCAAGCGTCTGCCGGAGCGGGTCGAGCTGAGCGGCACGTTCTACCGGGGTGAAGCCAATCAGTCCGGGCCGCAAGTGCTGGCCAGCCTGTTGTCGCAGCAAGGCATCGTGATTACGCCGGGGCTGCTGGAAAAACCCCTGCATTTGCCGGGTGCCGAGGACAGGCTGCAAGAGAGTATTCAGAACCTTGCCCGGGAATACGGGATGGTCGTGTATCCATTGGAAAACAACCTGCCTGCCTTGCTGACCCAAGTCGCGGCGGGCTATCCGGTGATGGTGCGTTTCAGCGAGGGTTCGGCATTTTGGGCAGAGCCGCGCTACGCGATTCTTTCCGGCTATGACCGCAATAAACAGAAGGTGCTGCTGCGCGCCGGCATGAACCGTCGGGAGCTGATGAGCTTCAGTGCCTTTGAATCGGCGCTCGAGAAGGCCGGCGGCTGGGCGATATTGATCCAGAAGCCTTCGCAGATTCCGGCGGCAGTTGATCGTCAACGCTGGCTCAAGGCCGCTGATGAATTGTCCCGGGCCGGTCAGGAACCGGAAGCCGCGCAGGCGCGCAAGGCGCTGGCTGCACACTGATTCTCCGTTCGTCATCTGCCGGGCACGACTGGGCCCGGCAAGCCTCTGACAGTTATAACCCGTTGTTCACGGGTGATCAGGAGGCGACATGACAGATTCCCCATCCCCGCAAGGCCCGCATTCTTCCGAACATTCCTCAGGCGATGACCTGGGATTCGACCCTGATTCGCCGGATGTTGCCGATCCGCAAGTCGATCCCATTGGCCCCGCCAAGGCGCCAAAAGATGTGAAACCCGGTGAAGACGACAAGAAGCCGGGCAAACCCTACGACCCTTTAGCCGATCTGAAACCTTGATGTGAGGTGCGTATGAGTACCGATTCAAGCTTCGATGACCAAAAGCCTGACAGCGTGCCGACGACGCCTGAAGAGGACGTTGATCCGTTGCTCGATCCGGACAGTCCGATGCGCGATCCAATGGCCCGGCCCTTGGTGGCGCCTGGGCTGGCACCGGATCCGAGCAGGGGCGATGGCATTCCTGACGATGACAAGATGCCGTTGCCTAACGACTGACGCGCCCAGATGAAAAAAGCCCCGAAGATTCGGGGCTTTTTGTTTTTATACATTTTACTTGGAGGCTTCAACCACGCCACTTTGGCGGCTCTTGAGGTTTTTATCGGCCTTGTATTGTTGAGCTACCGCTGGAACGCTGGCGCTCTTGCCCGTCTCAACCCAACTGCGGATACGGCTGGCATCGGCAAAATGCGTGTATTTGCCGAATGCATCAAGAATCACCAGCGCCACCTGGCGATTGCCCATGCTCGTCACCAGCACCAGACAATGCCCGGCCTGATTGGTGAAGCCGGTCTTGGTAATCTTGATGTTCCAGTTGTCCTTGTTCACCAAATGGTCGGTGTTACGAAAACCCAGGGTGTAGTTGGGTTTGCGGAACGCTACGGTTTTTTCCTTGGTAGTGGTCAACTGAACAAGCAGCGGTTGCTTGTGCGCCGCTATCAGCAATTTGCTCAAGTCACGCGCGGTGGAAACGTTGCGCGGCGACAGGCCGGTCGGCTCGACAAAGTGAGTGCTGGTCATGCCCAGTGCTTTTGCCTTGGCATTCATCGCCGCAATAAACGCGGCGTAGCCACCCGGGTAATGATGCGCGAGGCTGGCAGCCGCGCGGTTTTCCGAGGACATCAAGGCAATCAGTAACATCTCACGACGCGGTAGTTCACTCTTGAGTTTGACTCGGGAGAACACGCCCTTCATTTCCGGCGTGTGGCTGATATCGACATCGATCCATTCGTCCATGTTCTGTCGGGCTTCTACCACTACCAGTCCGGTCATCAGCTTGCTGACGGAGGCGATCGGAACGATCACGTCAGGGTTACTGGAATAGATGACTTTGTTGGTCTGCATATCCATGAGCAGTGCGCTGCCGGAAGCGATCTTCAGTGACGAAGCGTCGCGAGGGGCAGCGGTGGTTTCCGCAGCGTTGATTGTTGGCGTGATGCATGTGCCTGCAAATGCAAAAAACAGGCTCAGAATCGAAAGACGAATTTTCACGCGGGCGAACTCATAAAGGTTGGATATTCCGTTAGTTTGTAACGGGTTATTTCTTAAAAGCGTCGCATTTTAGGAGTATGGCTGAAGAACTGTCGATGGTTGTTTGAACGACCTGAAAATCTCGTGAAAAGGCCTGTAAAAAGAGAGGTTTCCGGCGAACGGTTAGTGTTTTTTCTCATGCACAAAAAACCCCGCACAGGGCGGTAATGCTGTTCACTTAAGCGGAGCAGCCTTACGGTCCACCGGAAACCGGGTTTTTGAAATCTTCACCGTCCTTGGCCTCGAAGGCCTTGGGCGGTGATCCAGAAACAGCCCGCCAACGCCTTTTCTAAGTTCCGCCAACCGTCTACCCGTCGCTGAAACAGGATTGGCCGCTGCCATCACGATCAACTGCACGGCGATGTACTGGCAAGCCGGCTTGA
>NZ_FYDT01000086.1:0-13767 GCF_900187585.1 Pseudomonas sp. Irchel 3E19 | reverse complement strand
TTGCTCGGCAGATCGGCTTGCAGCCGGTGACCACACCAGTGCGTAGCCCGCAGAGTAATGGCATGGCCGAGAGCTTCGTGAAGACGATCAAGCGTGACTACGTGGCGCACATGCCCAAGCCGGATCGAGAAACGGCGTTGCGTAACCTGGCAATTGCCTTCGAACACTACAACGAGCAGCATCCGCACAGCGCCTTGAACTATCGCTCACCGAGGGAGTTCAGGCGCTTGGCAGTGGCATCAATTTAACGGGGAGTTGGTGTCCGGTTTTGTAGGGGCAAGTCCATCTCATAAAGCTCAAACTCTTCTCAGTTTATCGATTTCAATGAAACTGTTAATGCCACCAGTGGGTTTTTGCGTCTAGCGGGACTGTTCAACATGAACGCCAACTCAGGTCCCTTCATATCCGCTGCCCACCGCTCTTCTGAGAGACAAATAGATGAACGCAGCACCTCGACATGGCCGTTGGAGACCTTGGAGAAAAAGGTGCTTTCGATAGGCTTGAGGCTGATGCCTCAGGTGTCATCTATGCCAGTGACCACTAACAGTACAGCGGGCTGCGCGTGAAGACCGATGCGGCACCAGCGCCCATCTAATGACGCTGGTGCAAGACAGATCCTTTCCAGTGCGAAGTTTTAATTCGCAGGCTTAACTCTCTTTAAGGAAAAGACATGCGTACCCCCCCGTCTCGTCGTTCAGCCAACACTCAGGCCGTGACTCACCAAGCCTCCTCCAAAGCAAACGTTGCGACGGGGCCGCGCATTGTTCGGCTGGGCGTGACAGACCTGTCTTTCCATCGCGCAACTGCAGCGGTGGTTGCGATTGTCATGCAGCGCATGGGGCTGACCGTAGAACGCCAATATGCGTTGCATGAGGTCAACTTTCGGCGCTTACGCGAGGGCTCGATCGATATGCTGGCCTCCGCCTGGCTTCCTTTCAGTCATGGGGTTTACAAGCAGGCGGTGGACGCTGTGGCGCCCACTCGTGAACTCGGTCTGCATTACCAGCCCTATGCTTTGTGGGGAGTGCCCGACTATGTGTACGAAAGTGAAGTGGCATCTATTGAAGACCTCCTCAATCCCGACGTCCGCTCTAGAATGTACCCGCTGATTCAAGGCATTGGTCTGGGCGCCGGCATTACCCGGTTTTCAATGAAAATAATGGAGGAATATGGTTTGCGGAACGCAGGCTATGAATTTCGCACTGGCACCCAGGACGATTGCATTGAAGCTTTTGAAGCACTGTACCGCGAGCGACGCTGGGGCATCGTTCCGTTGTGGCACCCGCAATTTTTGCACCACCGCTATCGCATTCGCGATTTGAAAGATCCCAAGGGATTGCTCGGCAGCATTGATCGAGCGGTGCTGCTGGCTCGCGAGGATCGCCTGACATTGCTTACGAGCGCCGAGATCCAGGTGCTGGACAACATTCGTCTGTCGAATTTGACTGTTGCCGAACTCGATGATGCATTCAATCGCGGAGACCAATCCGCCGATAATGCTGCAAACGATTGGTTGGCGAGGCACCCTGAAATCCTAAACGCGTGGCTGAAACCGTTGGACTAACGCGTGTATTTTAAATACTTGGAGAATTTTCAAGTATTAGGCTGACAGCCTTTAGACCCACTCTTGTCGGATGGCAATCTCTACACCTATACGAGTGTAGAGACTGCCATACCTGATTATCGTCAAGTTTGCTGCCGCGATAACATGTCTGCATATCGTCGGCTTTCCAGCATTCGTCCCGCCACGCTGCTCGGCCTTGAGGGTTTTGGCCATACTTGCTGACGTCTTGAGAGCCGTGTCATAGACACCGGCCAACGTGCGGCCCAGGGTCGACCGCTCGTCACTTTGGCGAATCCTGCCTCCAGCAGCACGAGCGGTAGGAAGGCCATTGAGGGAGTGAAATACAAGAAGGTGCTTTTGCAGAAGTCAAGACTGTGGGTAATGACCTGATCAGCTGCCAACCCATCGACTCAAGATATAAATTAACGCTCACCTGATACTGACAACGCTTTCGCTAATCAGTCTGGCTTTTTCCTGCAATAAGGGCAGCACCCGAACCACGCGGCAACGCGCAATACTCGTCGGTGCCGCACTGGTCATGCTACCTCTCGCCTTTGCCCCGTTCACTACGATATCCCTGAACGACTGTCGCACTGCAGCACCATTGTGCTCGCGCTAACGGGTATGATTATTCTATGAATTGCGCACCCTTTATTGCATAGGTCAACAATGGCAAAAATCAGCGACACCGAAAAAGTGTCTACTGCTGGTCGCAAGAACCTCACAGCGGTGGACCGTCAACAGCAGATGGTCGACCGGGCCATCTCCTTGTTTGCCCAGAAAGGCTTTGCCCTGACCACAAGGGAACTGGCCAAGGGTTTGCAAGTGACTCAGCCCCTGCTTTACCGCTACTTCCCCAGCAAACAGCTGTTAATCGAACAGGTTTACCAGCAAGTGTTCATGAACCGCTGGGATCCTGATTTGGAGCTTCGTCTCAAAGATCGCACATGCCCTTTGAGAAAGCGGTTGATTGAGTATTTCATCAGCTATACCCGCACGATACTGAACAATGAGTGGGTGCGAATCTTCCTGTATGCAGGCCTGCAGGACCCCGCTCTGAACCAGCGTTACCTTAAGCGCCTGCATGAGAATATCTTCCTGGTGATCATTGAAGAGCTGCGTCACCAGAGGCAACTCACCGACGCGCCGACCGAGCACGAGCTGGCCCTCGATATCGAAGTGCTGTGGGGCTTCCACAGCAGCTTCTTTTACTTGGGGGTACGTAAGTGGGTTTACCAGATGCCCGTCCCGGAAAATCTGACCGATCTGATCACCCATCGAGTCAATAGCTTCCTGGACGGCGCCCTGCATTGCCATCCGGCACCGACGCCTTAGGCTGCAATTGCCATCAGTGTGGTGCCTCCAGCACATTCGGACGGTACCCACCGCGTTTGCGTGAGTAGAGCCACAAGCTGGCAAAGGCGATGACCAGCACGCTCGGCAATAAGGCGACCACCAACAACGCGCTGGCGGTGTCGTATTGATCCATCAACGAACCGATTGCCGGCACGGCGACCATCACCGACAGCATGCCTGCGCCGCCCATCAAGTTGATCAAGAGCGCTCCGCCCTTGGGCAGCAACTCACTTGTGATCGCGAGCATAGTCGGCCAAAAGAAGGTCTTGCCAACGCCGAATGCCGTTACGCAGAAGAGCGCTACGGCGCCCGTCAAGCCTCCCTGTAGAGCACTTTGTCCGGACAAACCCAGGCCAAGCAAGCCTACCAGTGTCAGTACCGCACTTGAGGTCAGCACCGCAAAAGGCGAGTAGCGCGCGAAGATCCAGCCCGACGCGTAATGCCTGAGAATGAACATCAAGCCTGCGGTGTACACCAAGAGCAGGATGCTATTGCTGCCCAATTGGGGTAGCAGGTCGACCATGATTTTTGCGAACCATTGATCAGGGGCCAGCTCGGTGGCCGCTGTCAACCACATGAGCAGCATCAGCACGATGAACAAAGGGCGCTTGAGCTGGGCGAACATGACGCCGCTGGATATCCTTGCGTCTACTCGTTCGGTGCTGGGGTACTGGAGTGCAATGACCAGCATCAGATAACCGAGGGTGGGCAAGGCTACCACCGCCAACTTGACTTGCCAGGACAGACCCAGTTGTCCCAGGCCCCAAGCAATCAAGCCACCCACGATCAGACCCATTGGCCACCAGGCATGCAGCCTAGTGAGCATGCGCCGTTTGTCACGCTTGAACAGCGTAGCGACCAGAGGATTGGTCACGCCCTCCACAATGCCCTGGGCAATACCGGTGAGCAGAAATCCAAGATACAGCACCGTGGTGCCCGTGGCTGCAAACACATCGTTAATGGGCTGGCCGCTGCTATTGGCCGGTGCCAACAGAATCAACGTAATCCCCAGCAGGTAACCCAACCCAGACACAATGTGCAGGCACTTCATGCCGACCCAATCAACAATCAAGGCGCAGGAAATAATACCCAATGTAAAGCCCCAAAACACTGATGAAATCGTTAAGCCGATCATCGCGTTGGACAAGAGATAGTCGGCACTGATCGATTGCAATACGTCCGCGCGGATGGAAAAAATCATTGAAGTCACCAGCAGCGACAAGCAACTGGCGAAGAACAGTTTATTGGCCTGAATCATGGTTTTGGCTCCTGTTCACTGGTGGTCTATTTCGGCAAACAGGTAGACCAGACAGAAGCCGTCCATGGGCATCACCGGGTTGGTCCAAATCATCCGTGTGTGCCGGGCGCGCTCAGCGAATATCTCGACCAAAATGTCCGAAGCGCCGTCGAGGGCCTTGGGATGGTCGTAAAAATCCTCAGCGACATTGAGCACGCCTTCAAGCCTGTAGATCTGGCGGATCCGGCTCAGCTCACCTACTGCATCCTTGAGTTGAGCTATTGCATTCAACGCTGCCAGGCGGCAGGCCGCATACCCTTGCTCCAAATCGAGATCGCGGCCCAAGCGTCCACGGTACTGAAGTTGACCATCGATCCAGGGGAACTGCCCTGACGTCATCAGCGTGTTGCCCACAATGCTCCAAGGTACATAGTTGCCCAGTGCTGGTGCGGGACGTGGCAAGTGCAAACCGGCTGCCTGCAGGCGTAACTCGGGTGTATTGAGAATATTCATTGTGAGGTCCTGTGTTGTTTTTATTGTCAGGCACACCGACGGCGCGCCTGGACGCTATACCGAGGAAAAATCTGTGGTTACTCAGCCAAGTGGGGTGAGCCAGGAGGCAAGCATTTGCGGGTTTTTATCCAACCAGCGGATAGCTGCCTGGTCAGCACTTCTGCCCTCGCGGTTGATGGCGTAATCAAGTTCGGCAACGATGGCATTGCTCAGGCGAATGTTGTCCAGTACCTGAATCTGCGCAGCGCTCAAATGCCCGAGGCGATCGGCTCGCGCCAACAATACTGCGCGGTCGACGCTGCCCAGCAACCCCTTGGGATCCTTGAGGTCGCGTATGAGATGACGGAAATGTAAAAACTGTGGATGCCAGAGCGGAACCACTCCCCAGCGCCCCGTCTGTACCAGACTTTCAAAAGCTTCCACACACTCTTCCTGAGTGCCGGTACGAAAGTGGTAGCCTGCCGACGTAAGGCCGTAATCGTCCATCATGCGCAGGGAAAAACGCGTGATCCCGGCACCCGGACCGATGCCTTGGATCAGGGGGTGCATGCGCGCTAACACCTGCGGCTTCAGCAGGTCCTCGACCGAACCCACCTCGGACTCCGGGATATAGTCAGGCACGCCCCAAAGCGCATACGGCTCGTAATGCAGCCCCAGTTCACGGGTCGCAACCTGCTCTTCGACACGTGCCTTGTACAGCCCATGACTGGAGGGAATCCAGGCCGAGGCAATCATGTCGATCGACCCTGCACGCAGTTGCTCGAAGTTGGCTTCGTGTAGTGCGTAAGAACGCTCTACGGCAAACCCCATGCGCTGCAACACTTGCACAATGACGGCCGCAGTGGCGCGATGAAAGGAAAGGTCGGTGACACCGAGTCGTACCATGGTCTGGTTCCCCTTGAAGATGTTGCCGCGGGCCAGCACAGGCGCCAACAGTGCCGTGCCACCCAAGGCGTGAATAAACTGTCTGCGATTGAAACCTGCCATCACAGGTCTTCCTCAGACGGACCGACAGCAAGGTGCGGCATGGCCTGACCCACGATACGGCTACCCGGCACATAGTCGAAAATCATCTCGATGGTGATGCCGTTAGGATCCTCGAGAAACAGTTGGTGCTCAGCAATCTGAGGGATGACGCGCTCACGAAACGCGATCCCCATCGATTGCAACCGCGCCTGAACCTGCTCCAGCCCTTCGCAACGCAGCGACACGTGGTCGAGCGAACCCGAGCCATAGCCGCCCGGCTTGTCGCCGAGGTATCCCTTGAGTTCATCCGGATCGCCTTGAACGCTGGCAATGTGCAGTAACGGGTGGCCAGCGGCGTACATCCAGCATCCGGGAAAACGAAACCCCGGTCGCGGCCCTGGCGTCAGGCCGATGACGTGTTCGAAGAACTCGGCGGTTTCAGCCCACTGTTCGGTGCGGATGGTGAAATGGTCGAGCTGTAGCACTCCCATGGTTTCTCCTGGCATTAATTGATGCGGTGAGTTGAAGCGCCAGCGCATCCTTTTGGCTGCATTGACCGGCAATTAATTATCACTCGATAAATAAAACCGGACAACAAGTTATCAATTGATAATTTGTATCGGTCACATGAAACAGCCCCCATCCTTTGTCAACGAGGCGAGGGCTTTGCGGTCAGGCTCAACGCGTGGGGAGCGCGAAGTACCGTCATTGAACAAACTGACCCGATCCATCTGCGCTGCTGGCAACCAGAGCATGCCGTCACGATCAAGGAAGGTGCGTCTACCCAATGCAGGCGGGGATCGACGATCAGCGTATCAATACGCCCATCGGGTCGCCGGACCTGTATCGCGATATCCGTCCCGTAATTCTCAAGATCGGCCAACACCTTCGCCGATTTGCCCACCCGTATCGAGACATCGATGCGCGGAGGCTGAAATGATCAACATCAGCCAACTGACCAAGCGTTACGGGGATAACCCGGTATTGCGTGGCATCGAGTTCAAGGTTTCAGCCGGAGAAACCGATTGCTGCTCCGACCAAGGCGGGTACCGGAAGCGAAGTCGCGTCTTGGCCGACGATCCGGGATTCGGCAAGCCACAAAAAATACTCGCTGCATCTGGAATGCACCAGGCCAACGGTGGCCGTTGTTGACCCGCAGTTGGCGCTGGCGGTTCCGGGCAGTGTCACGGTGTCTACGGGGCTGGACGCGCTGTCGCATGCATTGGAGTCAATCTGGAACATCAATGCCAATCCCTTTTCGGACACCTTCGCCATTTCAGCGATTGAGACCAGCAACAGCTCCCTTGGGCAACCTGCCCAAGGGAGCGAATTTCTATCAGCCAACTGTCTGATAGAAATTTACTCTGGCCTCGTCAAGGTAGTCGAGAATTTTGGACGGCAAACGCTCAGTCGGCTTAGCCGGTCCGAAGGCTTTGTAGAGCGTCTCGAAATGGGCATGCAGATCCTCGACGCTTTCCCACTGCTCATTCAGGAAAAAGCGGTTTGCATTCTCTTCGTCCCGATGCCATTGGTAGACCACTGCCTTGTCGTGCTGCAGGGTGAGCTTTTGCGATACCGCTGCGACGTCTCGGTAAAACTCTTCGGTTTTGCCTTCTATGATCGTGCCGCTGAAAACCATATAAAGCATGTCTTTACCCTCGTGAGTAGATGTTTGCATACGTTCTGCAAAACCAAATCTACCCATCAAACCCATACCTCAGTAGTCAGCAATCAACGAATTCAGAACTCGCTTTTCAAGAATCCAACACCCGGGCAACACAATTACAAGCAACTGATCACGCAGTCGAATTAAGGGTTTTTGCGGCCGTCCGCCAATGCTGTAGACATGTCGTCAGCGAAGGGCGCTAAATGGCGGCTCAGCATCTCGTGCAATTGCCGTAATACCGGCGAGTATTGCTTGCGGTGCGGACAGACAAAATTTGACGGGCTCAATTCTCCAGGATGCTCTCCAGACGACCGCCAAGAACATCCTCGCGGACGTCAAGCCAGGACTTGTAGGCGATACCTTCGCCTGCTATCGCCCAAAGCCTTACGGTATCCGCACCGTCACTCAGCAATAGCCCCTTGATGGCAATCTTTTGCTGCCCAAACAGCCATAATTCGTTGCCTTGCCCCTGCAATCTTTCCTGCCCTTGAGCCAGCGCTTCCAATGCGGTAATTGCGCTGGGGAGGTACGTCATCCCCTCTCCAGTCAGGCGCAGGCTAAGGGTAGAGCGGGCGAACAAGCGGATACCGGGTTCGTGCTCCAGGCGTTTTATGGCGGCGTTGACTTGTCCCGGCAAAAGGGCAGCCTCACGTACCGTGTTGGAAAACTCCCAAGCTTTACGGTACACGCGAATAATCTTAAGTCGTCCAGCCGCATCATTTTCGCTATTCAAGTGAAAGTGCTAGCGAATTCACCGGCTTTTTAAGCCCCAATAAAGGCGTCAGTATGCCCACCGAAATCTCATTGTCAGCTTGGCATGCCTTGGCCTCGAAAAGACCCTGAGCTCACTCTTCAATATTGGCCCGCCGGAAGTAGGCCAAGGAGACCTATCTTGTCTTTTAAACAATCAATTTCGTGGACATCCATGGCGTTGATAGTCGCGTTCAGCAGCCAGCCTGCACAGGCTGCTGCTATAACCGTTCTCCCAAAAGACCAGTCTCAGGGGAAGATTGAACAGGTCTTCGCATTTCGCGACGCTCTGCCAACGGGCGTCAGCATCAGTGAAAAGGGACGCATTTTCGTCAACTTCCCTCGTTGGGGCGGCAATGTACCGTTCACTGTCGGCGAATTACGCGAAGGGAAGGCAGCCTTACCCCGATTTAGCGTTAAACCAGGCAGACCTGTCGGGGCGCGCAATAGCTTTGAGGCACCGAATACAGGTGGCGGCTGGACAGTGGGCAGAAATACAGCGTCTGGCGATCCGCCGAGAGAGCAATACCGTCAGAAGCAACGGCAAATGGCTTGCTGCTTCCATCGGCGTTGCGAACTCTCATTATTTGACCTTCAACTCTCGGCTGACCGAGCAGCAGCTCTGCGAGGCAGTTAAGGATTCAGGCGAAAAAGGGCCCTCGGACGGGCTAGAGGCTGACAGCGAAGGTGCGATCTACGCTGGCGACTATCAAGACAACAGTATTCGCAAGCGCCTGCCTGATGGTAGTTGGCAGACGGTCGTTCATGACCCACGAATACTGTGGCCGGACACACTCTCTGTGGGAACCGACGGCCACCTGTATTTCACTGTCAACCAGCTTCATCGCCAAGCGGGATTTCATGGCGGCAAAGATCTACGAGAAAAACCCTACAGCTTGTCGCGAGTAAAAATCAACGCAACACCCGTGCAGACACGCTGAATGGGAGCCATAACATGGATATTCAAGCGTTGAACCTGTTTGTCAGATCCATGGAAATGGGAAACATCACCGCTGCTGGCGCGGAGCTGGGGCTGGTTCCCTCGGTAGCCAGTCAAAAACTCGCCAGGCTCGAGAAGTCTTTGGGCATGCGGTTGCTGCATCGCACGACAAGGCAGGTGTGCCTTACAGAGGACGGTGCGCTTTTCCTGCCTCATGCTTCTCGTATCATCGCCGCCGTGGACGAAGCTTATTATACGACCGTAAAAAGCCAGGAGACGCCTAAACGCGTATTGCGTGTCTCCGCCCCCGGCTCGTTCGCCAGGGTCTGTTTGATGCCTGCGGTGACTCGCTTTCTACGAAGCTATCCGAATCTGAAAATAGATCTGGTGCTTTCAGATGAAGGTATGCGTCCGGCCAAGTCATCTACCCAGCTCCGCAAAGCCAAGACAAGGTGTGCACCTAAATCTAAGTGGACACCAGTTCTAGCCTTTTAAGCGGGTATTTCATGCAGCCAACACGCCGTTCCTATTCCAAGTCCTTCAAGGCCCAGGTCATTCAAGAGTGTGCACAGCCCGGCGCTTCGATTGCCAGCGTCGCGCTCGGCCATAACCTCAACGCAAACCTCGTCCACAAATGGATTCGGCTGCAAGCGCAGAAAAGCCCGGCGCTCCCACCTGCATTTATTCCGTTAGCCATGCCGCTGGCCGGGGCAAACTCCCATCCAGCATCATCGAATATCTGCGTTGAAATACAGCACCCGCGCGGCACCATCAAAGTGAACTGGCCAACTGAAAGTGCTGCCGCCTGTGCGACTTTTCTTCGAGACCTGTTGCGATGATTCGCATCGACGCCATCTGGCTCGCCACCGAACCGATGGACATGCGCGCAGGCACCGAAACGGCGTTAGCCAAGGTGATCGCGGTGTTCGGTGCGGCGCAGCCGCACTGCGCTTATCTGTTCGCCAACCGCCGCGCCAATCGCATGAAAGTGCTGGTGCATGACGGCTTCGGAGTATGGCTGGCGGCGCGCCGGTTGAACCAAGGCAAGTTCCACTGGCCTGGCATTCGCCATGGCTCTGAAATGGAACTGGATACCGAGCAACTTCAGACATTGGTGCTGGGTCTGCCATGGCAACGCGCAGGTTCTGGAGGCTCGATCACACTGCTTTAACGACTGCCATGGCCTATCGGTCTATCGCCGCAAATTGCCTGCTCTGGCAAAATCGACCCCATGACTTTGCTACCCAATCCCCAAGCGCACTGCATTACCGGCTGAGTTTCCACGCACACTGATCCATCACGAACCGGACAACACTCACTGCCCATGCGGCTGTGCCCTCAAGCGCATCGGCGAGGACGTCAGCGAGAAGCTGGACTACACGCCCGGCGTATTTACCGTTGAACGCCATGTGCGTGGCAAATGGGTCTGCGATGACTGCGAAACGCTGATCCAGGCGCCGGTACCTGCGCAAGTTATCGACAAGGGCATCCCGACTGCCGGATTACTTGCGCACGTCATGACCGCGAAGTTCGCTGATCATCTTCCGCTTTACCGTCAGGAATCGATATTCGGTCGAGCGGGCCTGGCGATTCCACGCTCAACCTTGGCTCAATGGGTTGGCATGACTGGGGTTCGGTTGCAGCCGCTGGTCGATGCGCTGCGCGACGTGGTGCTCGGGCAGCAAGTTATTCATGCCGATGAAACACCGGTGCAGATGCTCATGCCGGGAACAAAGAAAACCCACCGTTCCTATGTTTGGGCCTACGCCACCAGCCAGTTCTCGGATGTGGCAGCGGTTGTTTATGACTTCAGCCCCAGCCGTGCCGGAGAGCATGCTCGCACCTTCCTGCAAGACTGGAGGGGCAAGCTGGTCTGTGACGATTTTGGCGGTTATAAAGCCAGTTTCGAACTCGGCGTGACTGAGATCGGCTGCATGGCCCATGCTCGGCGCAAATTCTTCGAGCTGCACGCCACGAATAAAAGCACGCTTGCTGAGCAAGCCCTGCGCTATATCCAATTGTTGTACGAAATCGAGAGCGAAGTCCGCGATCTGGAGCCGGATTTACGGCGTCGAATACGGCAAGAAAAAGCAGTACCGGCGATGAATATGTTACACGCCTGAATGATCGCACAGCGTGACCTCGTGCCCGAAGGCTCAGCCATCAGCAAAGCACTCGATTACAGCCTGAAACGCTGGGCAGCGCTGTCGCGCTACCTCGATGACGGGGCCGTACCCATTGACAATAATTGGGCGGAGAACCAGATCCGGCCGTGGGCACTTGGACGCAAGAACTGGCTCCTTGCAGGATCGTTGCGCAGCGGCAAACGGGCGGCGGCGATTATGAGTTTGATCCAGTCTGCGCGGCTGAATGGCCATGATCCGTACGCGTATCTAAAAGATGTCCTCACGCGCCTGCCGACGCAGCGGGCGAGTGAAATCGACCAGTTGCTGCCGCATAAGTGGCAGGCAGCTTAATCATGCAAGGCATGATGCCCGGGCGCATATGACTCAGATGCTTATGCTTCGCTTGAATTGGCCGATAGCTAATCGAAAGCTAATCCTGGGAGCAGTGCTATGAGAAATTTAAGAGTGTCGGTTCGCGCTACACTCAGCTTTGCATTTATTGCCCTGTTATTGGTGGTATTGGGCGGTATTTCCGTATGGAAAATGGGGCAGATCCGAGAGACAGCCAAAAGCCTAGAAAACGACTCACTGGCAAGCATTGTCGTTGCAGACAAGATCAATGTGGCCACATTGCGTCTACGCCTGGAAAATCGACGACTGATATTTCAGACTAATCCGCAAGAAATCTCCAATACACTCAAGACCATCAATACCGCCCGCGATGATTTAAAGGCTCAGATTCAAGCCTATCGGCATTTTGTGGCCAGCGAGAAAGAGGCCGTGTTGTTCAAAGCCGTTTCGGATAATGGTGAAAAGCTTTTAGCCTTGCTTGATCAAGTGTCGGCACTGGTCAATCGCAACGAATTTAAAGAAGCACAGGCCTATAATGATTCCAATATCGCCCCTGTCACTAAGGTTCTAGCAGGAGCGGTGGATACACTTGTCCAACTGAACATCGACGAGGCCGATAATGCAGGCAATGCATCCGAGGATACCTATCAAAGCGGCTTGATGTTTGTAATTTTTATCATCTTGGCGGCAGCATTTACGACTATTTTGCTGGCCGTGCTGTTCACAAAAAGCATCGTCACCCCATTGCGCGACATGTTGCGGATTAATGAAAGCATCGCCAAGGGGGATCTACGCAGCACCATTACTATCACTGGCAATGATGAGTTCTCAGACCTATTGCGCTCTACACAGATCATGCAGAGTAATCTGCGAGACACGATTAAGCTAATTGAGGATTCATCCACTCAACTTGCATCAGCTTCTGAGGAAATGAACGCAGTCACTGAAGAGTCCAGCAGAGGTCTACTGCGCCAGAACAACGAAATCGATCAAGCGGCGACTGCGGTGAACCAAATGACCGCCGCTGTTGATGAGGTTGCTCGCAGTGCCGCCTCCGCATCCGATGCTGCGAAGTCATCTGATCTATCGACACGCACCGGTGCCGCTAAAGTGACGAGTACCGTCAGCGCCATCGAAAGTCTCAGCCAGTCGATACAGAACACCAGCGCTGACGTGAAGCGCCTGGCGGTACAGTCCAAGGATATAAGCAAGGTACTGGAAGTTATCCGCACGATTGCAGAGCAGACCAATCTACTGGCCTTGAACGCGGCAATCGAAGCCGCGCGTGCAGGAGAGCAAGGGCGCGGTTTTGCGGTAGTAGCGGATGAAGTTAGGGCGCTCGCACATCGTACCCAGATATCCACTCAAGAAATTGAGCAAATGATCGGAGGCATTCTCAAGGGCACCGAGCAGGCAACTAAAGCCATGAGTGAGAGTTGTGAACAGGCGGACGAAACCTTAAGTATCGCTCACGAGGCGGGCGAGGCGCTGATGCTGATCGCGAAAGCAATTAACGAAATCAACGAAATGAACCTGATGATAGCTACCGCATCGGAACAGCAAGCCCAAGTAGCGCGTTCGGTCGATGGCAATCTGATGAGTATTCGTGATCTCTCTATCCAAAGCACAACAGGAGCCCACCAAACCGCCGCTGCCAGTTCTGAGCTTTCACGCCTTGCGGTGGACATGAGCAAACTGGTTGCAAGATTCTTGCTCTAAGTAAAATAACGCCAAGCACCGCTTAACGAGGGAGATGCTGCGGCAATTACGAAATTGGGCCGTGGGCAACGGCTCAATGGGCGTTCGATTTGTTTGTCCGTTGCAATAACGATTGGCGTGCCGACCCGAAAATTATTGAGGTCGGACCCTGAGGGATCCCCACAAATTTACCCTAAACTCTGCGCTTGATGGCTTACCTCATCACGCAGAGCCCGCTCCAATATTTCCAAGTGTCCTCGGCCTCCAAAATCTGTGCAACTTCGCCAGTATTCCAAGCCTAGTCGCCACAATGAGAGCACTCGCTTTTCCTTGATGCTGTTGCTTTGATAGCGTCGCTCCAAACCACTTTCTCGTGCCTGCAGCCCTGTTAAAAACAGAAGGTAGTTGGCCAAAGCAGCAATCAACAACAGCACCTCAATGCGCTTTGCACAATGGCTTCGATGCAGATTAAGGTAAGCGGCCAGCGAACACACCTTCAGAAATCCGGAATTAAGGGCGATGGTGTCCGCCTATTTTTAAGCGGACGCGATCACCCTTATCGCCAGGATTTCCATGCGCCAACGAAGCTCCTATCCCAAA
>NZ_FYDT01000010.1:0-156064 GCF_900187585.1 Pseudomonas sp. Irchel 3E19 | reverse complement strand
TGGAACCACCTGATCCCATCCCGAACTCAGCAGTGAAACGATGCATCGCCGATGGTAGTGTGGGGTTTCCCCATGTGAGAGTAGGTCATCGTCAAGATTAAATTCCGAAACCCCAATTGCGAAAGCAGTTGGGGTTTTGTTTTGCCCGCAGGAAATGTATCTGCTTGATTTCTATGCAACAGCCCGGGGCATGGCTATTATTCGGGCCACATTGTGAGGCGAGACATGCATGCTGACGTTGTTGAATCTTCTGAAGGATGGGCGATTCCATTCTGGCCAGGACCTGGGCGCGGCCTTGGGAGTTAGTCGCAGTGCGGTGTGGAAGCAGCTGCAGAATCTCGAGGCTGAGCTTGGGTTGTCCATCCACAAAGTCCGCGGGCGAGGTTATCAATTGGCTGCGCCGTTAATGTTGCTTGATCCTCACAAGATAGGGGGAGGAAGAGCGGATTGGCCAGTCACGGTATTTGATTCAATCGACTCCACTAACGCTGAGGCATTGCGCGCCATCGGCCAAGGGCAATCAGCACCGTTTTTAGTCCTCGCCGAGCGCCAGATCTCTGGGCGGGGGCGTAGAGGGCGCAAGTGGGTGAGCCCATTTGCCGAAAATCTTTACTACAGTCTTGTCCTTCGTATTGATGGTGGAATGCGCCAGCTTGAAGGCTTGAGCCTTGTCGTTGGGCTGGCCGTCATGAAAACCCTGCGAAGCTTGGGGGTGCTCGGGGCGGGTTTGAAGTGGCCCAACGATGTTCTGGTTGGCAATAGGAAAATTGCCGGCATTCTGTTGGAGTTGGTTGGAGACCCTGCTGATGTGTGTCACGTGGTGCTGGGGATCGGTATTAACGTGAATATGCAGATTGCAGAGGAGGTCGACCAGCAATGGACGTCCATAAGGCTTGAGTCAGGCAGAAGTTGTGATCGTAATGATCTCGCAGCTCAGTTGAGCGAGCAGTTGCACGCGTATATACAGCGTCACCAATCTGGTGGTTTTTCAGATCTCCAGGTGGAGTGGGAGGGAAATCATTTGTGGCAGGGGCGATCAGTATCCTTGATTGCTGGAGTCAATCAAATAGATGGCGTGGTGCTCGGAATTGATAATCAGGGTGCGCTGCGATTAAAGGTGAATGGCGTGGAAAAGGTCTTTAGTGGTGGCGAGCTCAGCTTGAGGTTGCGTGATGATTCTTGAGCTGGACTGCGGCAATAGCTTTATAAAATGGCGCGTGCTGAATGCTGAGGCCTTGATCTTGGTTGCAGAGGGAGTAGTCGACTCGGATCAGGCCCTGTGCGATAGGCTGCGATTGTTGAGTGGGGTGTCGTTAAGTCGATGTCGCCTGGTAAGCGTCCGCACTGCTGAGGAAACGGACGCATTGACGGAGATGCTTGAACAAGAGTTCGGTGTTTCGGTGATGTGTGCGACGCCTGCCCGTGAACTATCAGGTGTTAGAAACGGTTACGAAGATTATGAGCGCCTGGGGCTCGATCGCTGGCTGGCGATGCTTGGTGGTTTTCACTTGTCTAAGGGGTCGTGTCTCGTGCTCGATTTTGGTACGGCAGTGACGGCGGACTTCATTGCGATGGATGGCGAGCATCTTGGCGGCTTTATTTGTCCTGGTATGCCGTTGATGCGCAATCAGTTGCGTACCCATACTCGTAAGATTCGCTATGACGATGTGGCTGCCGAGCGGGCGTTGACGAGTCAGGCTCCGGGGCGAAGTACTGTTGAGGCGGTAGAGCGCGGATGCTCGCTGATGCTGAAAGGATTCGTGCTCACCCAGTTGGAAATAGCGCGGTCCTACTGGGGGGAAGATTTTACTGTCTTTATCACGGGTGGTGATGCCGAGCTGGTTGCGGATGTCGCGCCCGGAGCCAGGTTTGTTCCTGATCTGGTGTTCGTAGGTTTGGCTGTTGCGTGTCCTTTGTCTTGAGGTATGTATGCGTTGGTTGTTCCTGCTGCTTCTTGTTCTCAATGTTTTCTATTACGTCTGGCATCAGCAGGAAGCGCCGTTGCGCGCAAAGGACGTAACGCCCCTTAGTCTGTACAAAGGATCGCAGCAAGCTATTCGTTTGCTAAGTGAGGGAGAAGGCGTGACCAAGGAAAGGCTTGGCTCGCAACGTACTGAGAGTCAGTGTCTTTACTTGGGTGGGTTTGCCCGTCAGGAAATGGCGATAGCGCTGAATCAGCGTTTGACTGAAATGGACGTCAAAGCTCGGTCATCGCCTAATGACGTTCCCTTGCCGGGTTTCTGGTTGCGTATTGCGCCTGAAAGCCAGCATTTGTTGAGTGATCTGCAGTTGCAAAACCTTTCCAACGAATTCAATGAGTTAAAACATAAAATAATGCAGTGCGAAGGGGTTGCGCCTGTTCAATAGTTTGAATAGAATGGCGCCCGCTCCGCAGTGAAGACCTTTCAAAGTTGAATCGGCGGGGTGGTGTCAAAGCAGCTAACCTCAGGTTTTTAAATGAGAAAATGCTTGACAGAGGTTTGGCATGGTATAGAATGCCGGCCTGATTAGGAGGGGTTCCCGAGCGGCCAAAGGGATCAGACTGTAAATCTGACGTCTACGACTTCGAAGGTTCGAATCCTTCTCCCTCCACCAGATTTAAGCGTGAGCTGCAGGCGCAGCGGGTATAGTTTAGTGGTAGAACCTCAGCCTTCCAAGCTGATGATGCGGGTTCGATTCCCGCTACCCGCTCCAGGTTTGCAGGTTGTGCAAAGTGTTTCGCTCTTGTAGCTCAGTTGGTAGAGCACACCCTTGGTAAGGGTGAGGTCAGCGGTTCAAATCCGCTCAAGAGCTCCATATAACAAGGCAGATATGAAAATATCTGCCTTTGTTTTAATGGTAGATATCGTTTGTCTAATTCTTCTGTTTGAGGGTGTTATCGATGGCTAAGGAAAAATTTGATCGTTCCCTGCCCCACGTCAACGTAGGGACCATTGGTCACGTTGACCACGGTAAAACCACTCTGACTGCTGCTCTGACTCGCGTTTGCTCCGAAGTTTTCGGTTCGGCAATCGTTGACTTCGACAAGATCGACAGCGCGCCAGAAGAAAAAGCTCGCGGTATCACCATCAACACCGCTCACGTTGAGTACAACTCGACTATTCGTCACTACGCTCACGTTGACTGCCCAGGTCACGCTGACTACGTGAAGAATATGATCACCGGTGCTGCCCAGATGGACGGCGCGATCCTGGTTTGCTCGGCCGCTGATGGTCCGATGCCACAAACCCGTGAGCACATCCTGCTGTCCCGTCAGGTAGGCGTTCCGTACATCGTGGTTTTCCTGAACAAGGCTGACCTGGTAGACGACGCTGAGCTGCTGGAGCTGGTTGAGATGGAAGTTCGCGACCTGCTGTCCACCTATGACTTCCCAGGCGACGACACTCCGATCATCATCGGTTCGGCTCGTATGGCTCTGGAAGGCAAAGACGACAACGAAATGGGCACCACTGCCGTTCGTAAGCTGGTTGAAACTCTGGATACCTACATTCCAGAGCCAGTTCGTATGATCGACAAGCCATTCCTGATGCCAATCGAAGACGTATTCTCGATCTCTGGTCGCGGTACTGTTGTGACTGGTCGTATCGAGCGCGGTATCGTTCGCGTTCAGGATCCGCTGGAAATCGTTGGTCTGCGTGACACTACTGTCACCACCTGCACCGGTGTTGAAATGTTCCGCAAGCTGCTCGACGAAGGCCGTGCTGGCGAAAACTGCGGCGTTCTGCTGCGTGGTACCAAGCGTGACGACGTTGAGCGTGGTCAGGTTCTGGTTAAGCCGGGTTCGGTTAAACCTCACACCAAGTTCACTGCAGAAGTTTACGTTCTGAGCAAGGAAGAAGGCGGTCGTCACACTCCGTTCTTCAAAGGCTACCGTCCACAGTTCTACTTCCGTACTACTGACGTGACTGGTAACTGCGAGCTGCCAGAAGGCGTTGAAATGGTAATGCCAGGTGATAACATTCAGATGACTGTTACCCTGATCAAAACTATCGCGATGGAAGATGGTCTGCGTTTCGCTATCCGTGAAGGCGGTCGTACCGTCGGCGCTGGCGTCGTAGCCAAAATCATCGAATAAGCGGTTGTAATGTATTTTTCGGGCCGGCATAATGGTCGGCCTGATTTTGTTTTAGGTCAGTAGCTCAATTGGCAGAGCGACGGTCTCCAAAACCGTAGGTTGGGGGTTCGATTCCCTCCTGACCTGCCAGATTCACTCGGTGTGTCTGGCTTTCTTTTCACAGGATCTTCATAGATGACTCCTAAAGCTGAAGCACAAGGCTCTCGCTTCGATCTGCTCAAGTGGCTTGTAGTAGTTGCTTTGGTGGTTGTTGGCGTTGTTGGCAATCAGTATTACTCTGCTTCGCCGATCCTGTACCGTGTACTTGCTTTGCTTGTTATTGCTGCTGTAGCTGCCTTTGTAGGCCTGCAGACCGCGAAGGGCAAGTCTTTCTTTGTACTGGTTAAGGAAGCTCGTACCGAGATTCGTAAAGTCGTGTGGCCAACTCGCCAGGAAACCACGCAGACCACACTGATTGTTGTGGCTGTTGTTCTGGTTATGGCGTTGCTGTTGTGGGGGCTTGATTCCCTGCTCGGTTGGCTTGTTTCCTTGATTGTCGGCTAAGGGTGTCCCGTGGCTAAGCGTTGGTACGTTGTGCATGCTTACTCGGGTTACGAGAAGCATGTAATGCGCTCGCTTGTTGAGCGAGTAAGGCTGGCTGGCATGGAAGATGGCTTCGGCGAAATTCTGGTTCCCACTGAAGAAGTGGTTGAAATGCGTAATGGCCAGAAGCGCAAAAGCGAACGCAAGTTCTTTCCAGGCTACGTGCTGGTGCAGATGGATATGAACGAGGGTACTTGGCACTTGGTCAAGGATACTCCTCGGGTGATGGGTTTTATTGGCGGTACCGCTGATAAGCCTGCGCCGATCACAGATAAAGAAGCGGAAGCAATTCTGCGTCGTGTTGCTGATGGTAGTGACAAGCCTAAGCCGAAGACTCTCTTCGAGCCAGGTGAAACAGTTCGAGTCAATGACGGTCCATTTGCTGATTTCAATGGCGTTGTTGAAGAAGTTAACTACGAAAAGAGCCGGATCCAGGTGGCAGTGCTCATTTTCGGTCGCTCTACCCCGGTAGAGTTGGAGTTCAGTCAGGTCGAGAAGGTCTAGCTGGACAAGCATCCCAACCCCGCAGCCATAGGCTGTGGGGTTTTGTCGTCACTGGGATAAACGCGCAAGTAACCGGGGAGCCTTTCGAGGCGTTCGAACCCGTAATTGGAGTGCCTCATGGCCAAGAAGATTACCGCTTACATCAAGCTGCAAGTGAAGGCCGCTCAGGCTAACCCAAGTCCACCTGTTGGTCCTGCTCTGGGTCAGCACGGCGTGAACATCATGGAATTCTGCAAGGCTTTCAACGCCCGTACTCAGGGTCTTGAAGCAGGTCTGCCGACTCCAGTGATCATCACTGTCTACAGCGACCGTAGCTTCACTTTCGAAACCAAATCCACCCCTGCTTCGGTTCTGCTGAAGAAGGCGGCCGGTCTGACCAGCGGTTCCGCTCGTCCGAACACCGTTAAGGTTGGCACTGTTACCCGTGCTCAGCTGGAAGAAATCGCGAAAACCAAAAACGCGGATCTGACTGCAGCTGATATGGATGCGGCCGTGCGTACTATCGCCGGTTCTGCTCGTAGCATGGGCCTTAACGTGGAGGGTGTGTAATGGCTAAGCTGACCAAGCGTCAAAAGGCTATCGCCGGCAAAATCGAAGCAGGCAAGGCCTACAACATTGTAGACGCCGCCGCTCTGCTGGCTGAGCTGTCGACTGTCAAGTTCAGCGAGTCGTTCGACGTTGCTGTAAACCTGGGTGTAGACCCGCGTAAATCCGACCAGGTTGTTCGTAGCGCTACTGTGCTGCCACACGGCACTGGCAAGACTGTTCGCGTTGCTGTGTTCACCCAGGGTCCAGCTGCTGAGGCCGCTCTGGCTGCTGGCGCTGACCGTGTAGGTATGGACGACCTGGCTGCCGAAATGAAAGGCGGCGACCTGAACTATGACGTAGTGATCGCATCCCCGGATGCCATGCGCGTTGTAGGTCAACTCGGCCAGATCCTTGGCCCACGTGGTCTGATGCCTAACCCGAAAGTCGGCACCGTAACTCCAGACGTAGCCACCGCGGTTAAAAACGCCAAGGCTGGTCAGGTTCGTTATCGCACCGACAAAAACGGCATTATTCACACCTCCGTTGGCAAGATCGGCTTCGATGCCGTCAAGCTGAAGGAAAACGTTGAAGCCCTGATCGCTGATCTGAAGCGTATCAAGCCAGCTTCCTCGAAAGGTATTTACGTCAAGCGCGTTACCCTGAGCACCACTATGGGCCCAGGTCTGGTTATCGACCAGAGCTCGCTGGACGCGTAAGACAAAGGTTGGCGTGATGATCGCGCCAATTGAAAGATTGGGGTCCCTGCCTGGCGGGGGCTATCCAAGACCGTAGGCGGCGCAAGCCTTAAACCAAAAGCCTACGCAGATGGTGCTCCCGGTTCCTTACCGAATCAGACACCAAAACGACATTCGGTTCCGATCGGATGAAACGGTAACAAGCAGGAGTTAAACCCGTGGCAATTAATCTCGAAGACAAGAAGGCCATCGTCGCTGAAGTCAACGAGGCTGCCAAAGTCGCTCTGTCCGCTGTCGTGGTTGATGCACGTGGCGTAACAGTAGGCGCAATGACCGGACTCCGTAAAGAGGCTCGTGAAGCTGGCGTTTACGTACGTGTTGTACGTAACACCCTGCTCAAGCGCGCTGTTGCTGACACTCAATACAGTGTCCTCAACGACGTGTTCACCGGCCCGACCCTGATTGCATTCTCGAACGAACATCCGGGCGCTGCTGCCCGTATCTTCAAAGAGTTTGCCAAGGGTCAGGACAAGTTCGAGATCAAGGCAGCTGCGTTCGAGGGCAAGTTCCTCGCAGCTAATCAGATCGACGTACTGGCAACTCTGCCGACCCGTGACGAAGCAATTTCTCAGCTGATGAGCGTGATTCAAGGCGCTACCAGCAAATTGGCTCGTACTCTGGCGGCAATTCGCGACCAGAAAGAAGCTGCTGCAGCCTAAGGCTCGTCAACTTCTCGCGTTTTTTGTTTATTTCGATGGTCGCGTAGGCCGTCCCCCAATTCAGGAATTGAGTCATGTCTCTGACTAACGAACAAATCATCGAAGCAATCGGCCAGAAATCCGTAGTGGAAATCGTTGAGCTGATCAAAGCGATGGAAGAAACCTTCGGTGTTACCGCTGCTGCTGCTTCGGCTGGTCCAGCTGCTGCTGCCGCTGTTGTTGAAGAGCAAACCGAGTTCAACGTTGTTCTGCTGGAAGCTGGCGAGAAGAAGGTTAACGTGATCAAGGCAGTTCGCGAACTGACTGGTCTGGGCCTGAAAGAAGCCAAAGAGAAAGTAGACACCGCTCCTCAGGTTGTAGCTGAAGGCGTTTCGAAAGAAGCGGCTGAAGATGCCAAGAAGAAGCTGGAAGAAGCAGGCGCTAAAGTCGAGCTGAAGTAAGCATCGACTTTGCTCCTCCAGCCCGAGCGTCAAGCGACAGGCTGATGGCTGGTGGCTCTTGCCACCGGCCTTTTTCCGTTATTGGCAGCCGACTGGGTCGGTGCTGATAAAGGCGCTGTAACCACCCGATGCGGTGGAGCAAACCATGGGGTTTGCACGATTTTCTGGCTGCTCCCGTCGGGAGGGGCCAAACAAGCAGGTGACCAAGCTGGGGAACGCTGATGGCTTACTCATATACTGAGAAAAAACGTATCCGCAAGGACTTTAGCAAGTTGCCGGACGTCATGGATGTGCCGTACCTCCTGGCCATCCAGCTGGATTCGTATCGTGAATTCTTGCAAGCGGGAGCGACCAAAGATCAGTTCCGCGACGTGGGCCTGCATGCGGCCTTCAAATCCGTTTTCCCGATCATCAGCTACTCCGGCAATGCTGCGCTGGAGTACGTCGGTTATCGCCTGGGCGAACCGGCATTTGATGTCAAAGAATGCGTGTTGCGCGGTGTAACTTTCGCCGTACCTTTGCGGGTAAAAGTGCGCCTGATCATTTTCGACAAAGAATCGTCGAACAAAGCGATCAAGGACATCAAAGAGCAAGAAGTCTACATGGGTGAAATCCCCCTGATGACTGAGAACGGTACCTTCGTAATCAACGGTACCGAGCGTGTAATCGTTTCCCAGCTGCACCGTTCCCCGGGCGTGTTCTTTGATCACGACCGCGGCAAGACGCATAGCTCCGGCAAACTGCTGTACTCCGCGCGCATCATTCCTTACCGCGGTTCGTGGTTGGACTTCGAGTTCGACCCGAAAGACTGCGTGTTCGTGCGTATCGACCGTCGTCGCAAGCTGCCGGCATCGGTACTGCTGCGCGCGCTTGGCTATACCACTGAAGAAGTGCTCGACGCTTTCTACACCACCAACGTTTTCCACCTGAGCGGCGAAACCCTCAGCCTGGAACTGATTGCTTCGCGTCTGCGTGGTGAAATTGCGGTTCTGGATATTCAGGACGAGAAGGGCAAGGTTATTGTTGAAGCGGGCCGCCGTATTACTGCGCGCCACATCAACCAGATCGAAAAAGCCGGCATCAAGACCCTGGAAGTGCCTCTGGACTACGTCCTCGGTCGCACTACCGCCAAGGTTATCGTGCACCCGGCCACTGGCGAAATCCTGGCAGAGTGCAACACCGAGTTGAACACCGAAGTCCTGGCCAAGATTGCCAAGTCCGGCGTTGTTCGCATTGAAACTCTGTACACCAACGACATCGACTGCGGTCCGTTCGTTTCCGACACGCTGAAGATCGACTCCACCAGCAACCAATTGGAAGCGCTGGTTGAGATTTATCGCATGATGCGTCCAGGCGAGCCGCCGACCAAAGACGCTGCCGAAACCCTGTTCAACAACCTGTTCTTCAGCCCTGAGCGCTATGACCTTTCTGCAGTCGGCCGGATGAAGTTCAACCGTCGTATCGGTCGTACCGAGATCGAAGGTTCGGGTGTGCTGTGCAAGGAAGACATCGTCGCGGTACTGAAGACTCTGGTCGACATCCGTAACGGTAAAGGCATCGTCGATGACATCGACCACCTGGGTAACCGTCGTGTTCGCTGCGTAGGCGAAATGGCCGAGAACCAGTTCCGCGTTGGCTTGGTGCGTGTTGAGCGTGCGGTCAAAGAGCGCCTGTCGATGGCTGAAAGCGAAGGCTTGATGCCGCAAGATCTGATCAACGCCAAGCCTGTGGCTGCGGCGGTGAAAGAGTTCTTCGGTTCCAGCCAGCTGTCCCAGTTCATGGACCAGAACAACCCGCTGTCCGAGATTACCCACAAGCGTCGTGTCTCCGCACTCGGCCCTGGTGGTCTGACTCGTGAGCGTGCAGGCTTTGAAGTTCGTGACGTACACCCGACTCACTACGGTCGTGTATGCCCGATTGAAACGCCGGAAGGTCCGAACATCGGTCTGATCAACTCCCTGGCTGCTTACGCTCGCACCAACCAGTATGGCTTCTTGGAAAGCCCGTACCGCGTGGTGAAAGAGGGTGTGGTCACCGACGAGATCGTGTTCCTGTCCGCCATTGAAGAAGCCGATCACGTGATCGCGCAGGCTTCGGCGACCATGAACGACCAGAAAGTCCTGATTGACGAACTGGTAGCCGTACGTCACCTGAACGAATTCACCGTCAAGGCGCCTGAAGAAGTCACCTTGATGGACGTTTCGCCGAAGCAGGTAGTTTCGGTTGCAGCGTCGCTGATTCCGTTCCTCGAGCACGACGACGCCAACCGTGCGTTGATGGGTTCGAACATGCAGCGTCAAGCTGTACCAACCCTGCGCGCTGACAAGCCGCTGGTAGGTACCGGCATGGAGCGTAACGTGGCTCGCGACTCCGGCGTTTGCGTCGTGGCTCGTCGTGGCGGCGTGATCGACTCCGTTGATGCCAGCCGTATCGTGGTTCGTGTTGCTGATGACGAAGTAGAAACCGGCGAAGCTGGTGTCGACATCTACAACCTGACCAAATACACCCGCTCGAACCAGAACACCTGCATCAACCAGCGTCCGCTGGTGAGCAAGGGTGATCGCGTTCAGCGTAGCGACATCATGGCCGACGGCCCGTCCACCGATATGGGTGAACTGGCACTGGGTCAGAACATGCGCATCGCGTTCATGGCATGGAACGGCTTCAACTTCGAAGACTCCATCTGCCTGTCCGAGCGTGTTGTTCAGGAAGACCGTTTCACCACGATCCACATTCAGGAACTGACCTGTGTGGCCCGTGACACCAAGCTTGGCCCAGAGGAAATCACTGCGGACATCCCTAACGTGGGTGAAGCTGCACTGAACAAGCTGGACGAAGCCGGTATCGTTTACGTAGGTGCTGAAGTAGGTGCAGGCGACATTCTGGTGGGTAAGGTCACTCCGAAAGGCGAGACCCAACTGACTCCGGAAGAAAAACTGCTGCGTGCAATCTTCGGTGAAAAAGCCAGCGACGTTAAAGACACCTCCCTGCGTGTACCTACCGGTACCAAGGGTACTGTCATCGACGTACAGGTCTTCACCCGTGACGGCGTTGAGCGTGATGCTCGTGCTCTGTCGATCGAGAAGACCCAGCTGGACGAGATCCGCAAGGATCTGAACGAAGAGTTCCGTATTGTTGAAGGCGCCACTTTCGAACGTCTGCGCTCCGCTCTGGTAGGCCACAAGGCTGAAGGCGGCGCTGGTCTGAAGAAAGGTCAGGACATCACCGACGAAGTTCTCGACGGTCTTGAGCATGGTCAGTGGTTCAAACTGCGCATGGCTGAAGATGCTCTGAACGAGCAGCTCGAGAAGGCTCAGGCCTATATCGTTGATCGCCGCCGTCTGCTGGACGACAAGTTCGAAGACAAGAAGCGCAAACTGCAGCAGGGCGATGACCTGGCTCCAGGTGTGCTGAAAATCGTCAAGGTTTACCTGGCAATCCGTCGTCGCATCCAGCCGGGCGACAAGATGGCCGGTCGTCACGGTAACAAAGGTGTGGTCTCCGTGATCATGCCGGTTGAAGACATGCCGCACGATGCCAATGGCACCCCGGTCGACGTCGTCCTCAACCCACTGGGCGTACCTTCGCGTATGAACGTTGGTCAGATCCTTGAAACCCACCTGGGCCTCGCGGCCAAAGGTCTGGGCGAGAAGATCAACCGGATGGTCGAAGAGCAGCGTAAAGTCGCTGAACTGCGTACCTTCCTGGACGAGATCTACAACCAGATCGGCGGTCGTAACGAAGATCTGGACAGCTTCTCCGATCAGGAAATCCTGGATCTGGCGAAGAACCTGCGTGGCGGTGTTCCAATGGCCACTCCAGTGTTCGACGGCGCCAAGGAAAGCGAAATCAAGGCCATGCTGAAACTGGCAGACCTGCCGGAAAGCGGCCAGATGCAGCTGACCGACGGCCGTACCGGCAACAAGTTCGAGCGTCCAGTTACCGTTGGCTACATGTACATGCTGAAGCTGAACCACTTGGTAGACGACAAGATGCACGCTCGTTCTACCGGTTCTTACAGCCTGGTTACCCAGCAGCCGCTGGGTGGTAAGGCGCAGTTCGGTGGTCAGCGTTTCGGGGAGATGGAGGTCTGGGCACTGGAAGCATACGGTGCCGCTTACACTCTGCAAGAAATGCTCACAGTGAAGTCGGACGATGTGAACGGCCGTACCAAGATGTACAAAAACATCGTGGATGGCGATCACCGTATGGAGCCGGGCATGCCCGAGTCCTTCAACGTGTTGATCAAGGAAATTCGTTCCCTCGGCATCGATATCGATCTGGAAACCGAATAACACGTGACGCGAATCGAGAGCGGGGCAGGATTGCCCGCTCTCTGCTCCGCCAGGAGGAAAGGCCTTGAAAGACCTACTGAATTTGCTGAAAAACCAGGGTCAAGTCGAAGAGTTCGACGCCATCCGTATCGGATTGGCCTCGCCTGAGATGATCCGCTCATGGTCGTTCGGTGAAGTTAAAAAGCCGGAAACCATCAACTACCGTACGTTCAAACCTGAGCGTGACGGCCTGTTCTGCGCCAAGATCTTTGGCCCGGTAAAGGATTACGAGTGCCTGTGCGGTAAGTACAAGCGCTTGAAGCACCGTGGTGTGATCTGCGAGAAGTGCGGCGTTGAAGTCGCGCTGGCCAAGGTTCGTCGTGAGCGCATGGCGCACATCGAACTGGCTTCGCCGGTTGCCCACATCTGGTTCCTGAAATCGCTGCCGTCGCGTATCGGCTTGCTGATGGACATGACCCTGCGTGATATCGAACGCGTTCTCTACTTCGAGAGCTATGTCGTTATCGATCCAGGCATGACTACCCTTGAAAAAGGTCAGCTGCTGAACGACGAGCAGTACTTCGAAGCGCTGGAAGAGTTCGGTGACGACTTCGACGCCCGTATGGGTGCTGAAGCTGTCCGTGAACTGCTGCACGCTATCGACCTGGAGCACGAGATTGGACGTCTGCGTGAAGAAATTCCGCAAACCAACTCCGAAACCAAGATCAAGAAGCTGTCCAAGCGTCTGAAGTTGATGGAAGCCTTCCAGGGTTCCGGCAACCTGCCAGAGTGGATGGTGCTGACCGTTCTGCCGGTTCTGCCGCCAGATCTGCGTCCACTGGTTCCGCTGGATGGCGGTCGTTTCGCGACTTCCGACCTCAACGATCTGTATCGTCGAGTGATCAACCGTAACAACCGTTTGAAGCGCCTGCTGGATCTGTCCGCTCCGGACATCATCGTGCGCAACGAAAAGCGTATGTTGCAGGAAGCTGTCGATGCTCTGCTCGACAACGGTCGTCGTGGCCGCGCTATCACCGGTTCGAACAAGCGTCCTCTGAAATCCCTGGCTGACATGATCAAGGGTAAGCAAGGTCGTTTCCGTCAGAACTTGCTCGGTAAGCGTGTTGACTACTCCGGTCGTTCGGTAATTACCGTAGGTCCGACCCTGCGTCTGCACCAGTGCGGTCTGCCGAAGAAGATGGCTCTCGAGCTGTTCAAGCCGTTCATTTTCGGCAAGCTCGAAATGCGTGGTCTCGCGACCACCATCAAAGCGGCCAAGAAAATGGTCGAGCGCGAATTGCCAGAGGTTTGGGACGTTCTCGCTGAAGTGATCCGTGAACACCCGGTTCTCCTCAACCGTGCACCGACCCTTCACCGTCTGGGTATCCAGGCGTTTGAACCGGTACTGATCGAAGGTAAGGCTATTCAGCTGCATCCTCTGGTCTGCGCCGCGTACAACGCCGACTTCGACGGCGACCAAATGGCTGTGCACGTACCGCTGACACTGGAAGCTCAGCTGGAAGCGCGTGCGTTGATGATGTCGACCAACAACATTCTGTCGCCAGCCAACGGTGAGCCAATCATCGTTCCGTCGCAGGACGTTGTATTGGGTCTGTACTACATGACTCGTGAAGCGATCAACGCCAAAGGCGAAGGTCGTGTGTTCGCGGATCTGCAGGAAGTTGACCGTGTGTTCCGTGCCGGCGAAGCCGCACTGCATGCCAAGGTTAAAGTACGTATTAACGAAACCGTCAATGACCGTGACGGCAACAGCGTAAGCGGCACCCGTATCGTCGACACCACTGTCGGCCGTGCGCTGCTGTTCCAGGTTGTGCCAAAGGGTCTGTCGTACGACGTCGTCAACTTGCCGATGAAGAAAAAGGCGATCTCCAAGCTGATCAACCAATGCTACCGCGTGGTTGGTTTGAAAGAGACCGTGATCTTCGCTGACCAGTTGATGTACACCGGTTTTGCTTACTCGACCATCTCCGGCGTTTCCATCGGTGTTAACGACTTCGTTATCCCCGATGAAAAAGCTCGCATCATCGGTGCTGCCACCGACGAAGTGAAAGAGATCGAGAGCCAGTACGCCTCCGGCCTGGTAACCCAGGGCGAGAAGTACAACAAAGTGATCGACCTTTGGTCGAAAGCGAACGACGAAGTTTCCAAGGCGATGATGGCCAACCTCTCGAAAGAGAAGGTTATCGACCGTCATGGTGTTGAAGTCGACCAAGAGTCGTTCAACTCGATGTACATGATGGCCGACTCGGGTGCGCGGGGTTCCGCAGCACAGATTCGTCAGCTGGCCGGTATGCGTGGTCTGATGGCCAAGCCGGACGGTTCCATCATTGAAACGCCGATTACTGCGAACTTCCGTGAAGGTCTGAGCGTACTTCAGTACTTCATCTCGACTCACGGTGCTCGTAAAGGTCTGGCGGATACCGCGTTGAAAACTGCGAACTCCGGTTACCTGACTCGTCGTCTGGTAGACGTGGCGCAGGATCTGGTTGTAACCGAGATCGATTGCGGCACCGAACACGGTCTGCTGATGACTCCGCACATTGAAGGCGGTGACGTTGTAGAACCGTTGGGTGAACGCGTATTGGGTCGTGTTATTGCCCGTGACGTATTCAAGCCAGGCACCGAGGACGTTATCGTTCCGGCCGGTACTCTGGTAGACGAGAAGTGGGTTGAATTCATCGAGCTGAACAGCATCGACGAAGTGATCGTGCGTTCGCCGATAAGCTGCGAAACTCGCTATGGCATTTGCGCCAAGTGCTACGGCCGTGATCTGGCTCGTGGTCACCAGGTGAATATCGGTGAAGCGGTCGGCGTTATCGCTGCCCAGTCCATCGGTGAGCCGGGTACCCAGCTGACGATGCGTACGTTCCACATCGGTGGTGCGGCAAGCCGTACTTCCGCAGCCGACAGCGTTCAGGTGAAGAATGGCGGTACCGTCCGTCTGCACAACCTGAAGCACGTTGAGCGAGTGGATGGTCACCTGGTTGCTGTGTCCCGTTCCGGTGAGCTGGCCATCGCTGATGACTTCGGTCGTGAGCGCGAGCGTTACAAGCTGCCGTACGGTGCTGTGATTTCGGTTAAAGAAGGTGACAAGGTCGACGCTGGCGCAATCGTGGCCAAGTGGGATCCGCACACTCACCCAATCGTTACCGAGATGAAAGGTACCGTGACCTACGTGGGCATGGAAGAAGGCATCACGATCAAGCGTCAGACTGACGAATTGACCGGTATGACCAACATTGAAGTACTCGACGCGAAAGATCGTCCAGCTGCGGGCAAAGAAATCCGTCCAGCAGTGAAGATGGTCGACGACAACGGCAAGGATCTGTTGCTGCCAGGCACTGACGTTATCGCTCAGTACTTCCTGCCAGCCAACGCCCTGGTCGGTGTGGCGGACGGTGCGAAGATCGCGATCGGTGATGTTATCGCGCGTATCCCGCAAGAAACTTCGAAGACCCGCGACATCACCGGTGGTCTGCCGCGTGTTGCCGACTTGTTCGAAGCTCGTCGTCCGAAAGAAGCGTCGATTCTGGCTGAAGTCAGCGGCACCATCGCGTTCGGTAAAGAGACCAAAGGCAAGCGCCGTCTGGTTATTACCCCGAACGACGGTAGCGATCCGTACGAAGAGCTGATTCCGAAGTGGCGTCACCTGAACGTGTTCGAAGGCGAACAGGTAAACCGCGGCGAAGTTATCTCTGACGGCCCAAGCGATCCGCACGACATCCTGCGTCTGCTGGGTGTGAGCGCGCTGGCCAAGTACATCGTTAACGAGATCCAGGACGTTTACCGTCTGCAAGGCGTGAAGATCAACGACAAGCACATCGAGACCATCCTGCGTCAGATGCTGCGTAAAGTTGAAATCGCTGAATCCGGCGATTCGAGTTTCATCAAGGGCGACCAGATGGAGCTGACTCACGTACTGGTAGAGAACGAGCGTCTGGGTGGCGAAGACAAGTTCGTCTCCAAGTACACTCGCGTTCTGCTGGGTATCACCAAGGCGTCGTTGTCCACCGAATCGTTCATCTCGGCGGCTTCCTTCCAGGAAACCACCCGTGTACTGACCGAAGCGGCAGTCACCGGCAAGCGCGACTACCTGCGCGGCCTGAAAGAAAACGTGGTCGTGGGTCGTCTGATCCCGGCTGGTACCGGTCTGGCTTATCACAGCGAGCGCAAGCGTCGTCGTGATGCTGACAAACCGTTGCGCGTAAGCGCCAGTGAAGTGGAAGCTGCACTGACCGAAGCGCTGAACTCGAGCGGTAACTGAGTTCTGCGATAAATGAGCGTAAGGCCCTGATCGCTCCGTTCATCGAATCGAGACATTTTGTCGAGGTTCGAAGGGTGGGGAGGTCGGGGCCTTGCCTTGACTGGGGACAAGATCCTCTTTAGACTCTTGATCCCCTAAATTTGGCGGGAATTCGTTCCTGCCATTTTGCTTTTCTTGCAAGACAATAGCGTCGCAAGACAACAGTGGAGCTAGTAGATGGCAACTATCAACCAGCTGGTACGTCAGCCGCGTAAGCGTATCGTCGAGAAATCCGACGTGCCTGCGCTGCAGAACTGCCCGCAACGTCGTGGCGTGTGCACCCGTGTGTACACCACCACGCCGAAAAAACCTAACTCGGCACTGCGTAAAGTATGCCGTGTGCGCCTGACCAACGGTTTCGAGGTTTCCTCGTACATCGGTGGTGAAGGTCACAACCTGCAAGAGCACAGCGTGGTACTGATCCGCGGCGGTCGTGTAAAAGACTTGCCGGGTGTTCGTTATCACACCGTTCGCGGCTCCTTGGATACTTCCGGCGTTAAAGGCCGTAACCAGGGTCGTTCGAAGTACGGTACCAAGCGTCCGAAGTAATCGGCCGTTTTGCAGATTTTTATTTTATTGAGTCGATAAGAGTAAGGTCGGGCACGCATCCATTGGATCTGTCCCGAGCTAACCTGAAGACCGCTTGAGGGCTTATCATGCCAAGACGTCGCGTAGCAGCAAAACGTGAGATTCTGGACGATCCGAAATACGGTAGCCAGATCCTCGCCAAATTCATGAACCACGTTATGGAAAGCGGCAAGAAAGCCGTTGCCGAACGTATCGTTTATGGTGCCCTGGAAACCGTTGCGACCCGTAAGGCTGGCACCGATCCCCTGGAACTCTTCGAAAAAGCACTCGACGCCATCGCTCCGCTGGTCGAAGTGAAGTCGCGCCGCGTTGGTGGTGCTACTTACCAGGTTCCGGTCGAGGTTCGTCCTTCCCGTCGTAACGCTCTGGCAATGCGCTGGTTGGTAGACTTCGCCCGTAAGCGTGGCGAGAAGTCTATGGCTCTGCGTTTGGCTGGCGAGCTGCTGGATGCTGCTGAAGGTAAAGGTGCTGCTGTTAAGAAGCGTGAAGACGTGCACCGTATGGCCGAAGCCAACAAAGCTTTCTCGCACTACCGCTTCTAATTTTAGCTTCACTAATTTTGCGAGGGCTTTATGGCTCGTACTACTCCGATTAGTCGCTACCGTAACATCGGTATCGTCGCTCACGTGGATGCTGGTAAAACCACCACCACCGAGCGCGTCCTTTTTTACACCGGCAAAAGTCACAAAATGGGCGAGGTGCATGATGGCGCCGCGACCACAGACTGGATGGTGCAGGAGCAGGAGCGTGGTATTACCATTACTTCTGCTGCCATCACCGCCTTCTGGAAAGGTTCCGAGAAGCAGTACTCGCACGAGCACCGTTTCAACGTAATCGATACCCCGGGCCACGTTGACTTCACTATTGAAGTTGAGCGTTCCCTGCGCGTACTCGACGGCGCTGTCGTTGTGTTCTGCGGTACTTCGGGTGTTGAGCCTCAGTCGGAAACCGTATGGCGTCAAGCCAACAAGTACGGCGTTCCGCGTCTTGTTTACGTAAACAAGATGGACCGTGCTGGTGCCAACTTCCTGCGCGTGATCGGTCAGATCAAGCAGCGTCTGGGTCATACTCCGGTGCCGATTCAGTTGGCCATCGGTTCCGAAGATAACTTCCAGGGTCAGATTGATCTGATCAACATGCAAGCTATCTACTGGAACGACTCTGACAAAGGTATGGTCCCTGTTCGCAAGGACATTCCTGCTGAGCTGCAAGAGCTGGCTGAAGAGTGGCGCAACAACATGGTTGAAGCTGCTGCTGAAGCCAACGAGGAGCTGATGAACAAGTACCTGGAAGGCGAAGAGCTGTCGATCGAAGAGATCAAAGCTGCTTTGCGTCAGCGTACTATCGCCGGCGAAATCGTTCTGGCTGTTTGCGGTTCTTCGTTCAAGAACAAGGGTGTTCCCCTGGTTCTCGACGCCGTTATCGACTTCCTGCCTGCACCGACCGACATTCCTGCGATCAAGGGTACTGACCCTGATAACGAGGAAGTCGAGCTGGAGCGTCATGCAGACGATGCGGAGCCGTTCTCGGCTCTGGCGTTCAAGATCGCTACCGACCCATTCGTGGGTACCTTGACCTTCGTCCGTGTTTACTCGGGCGTGTTGAACTCCGGCGACGGCGTGATCAACTCGGTTAAAGGTAAAAAAGAGCGCGTGGGTCGTATGGTGCAAATGCACGCAAACGCCCGTGAAGAGATCAAGGAAGTACGCGCTGGTGACATCGCGGCCCTGATCGGCATGAAGGACGTCACCACTGGTGAAACCCTCTGCAACGCTGACAAGCCAATCATCCTGGTGCGCATGGACTTCCCGGAGCCGGTTATTTCGGTTGCCGTAGAGCCTAAGACCAAGGATGACCAGGAAAAAATGGGTATCGCTCTGGGCAAACTTGCTCAGGAAGACCCGTCTTTCCGCGTTAAAACTGATGAAGAGACTGGTCAAACGATCATCTCCGGCATGGGCGAGCTGCACCTGGACATCCTGGTTGACCGGATGCGCCGTGAGTTCAACGTCGAAGCCAACATCGGCAAGCCTCAGGTTTCGTATCGTGAGCGCATCACGAAGAACTGTGAAATCGAAGGCAAGTTCGTTCGTCAGTCCGGCGGTCGTGGCCAGTTCGGTCACTGCTGGATCCGTTTTGCTCCTGCTGACGAAGGTCAGGAAGGTCTGCAATTCGTGAACGAAGTAGTAGGTGGTGTGGTTCCTAAGGAATACATCCCGGCTATCCAGAAGGGTATCGAAGAGCAGATGAAGAACGGCGTTGTTGCCGGCTATCCGCTGATCGGCCTGAAGGCTACCGTGTTCGATGGTTCTTACCACGACGTCGACTCCAACGAGATGGCGTTTAAAGTGGCTGCTTCCATGGCGACCAAGCAACTGGCCCAGAAGGGTGGTGGTGAGTTGCTCGAGCCGATCATGGCGGTAGAGGTTGTTACGCCTGAAGACTATATGGGTGATGTGATGGGCGACCTTAACCGTCGTCGCGGCATGATCCAGGGTATGGAAGACACAGTGTCCGGTAAAGTAATTCGTGCCGAAGTTCCACTGGGTGAGATGTTCGGTTACGCGACCGACGTTCGTTCCATGTCTCAGGGTCGCGCAAGCTACTCTATGGAATTCAAAAAATACGATACAGCCCCGTCGCACATCGTCGAGTCTGTTACCAAAAAACAAGGCTGATTCAGCCCCTTTAGGCTAGGAGTTAATTGTCGTGGCTAAAGAAAAATTTGATCGTTCCCTACCGCACGTCAACGTTGGCACCATTGGTCACGTTGACCACGGTAAAACCACTCTGACTGCTGCTCTGACTCGCGTCTGCTCCGAAGTTTTCGGTTCGGCCGTAGTTGAATTCGACAAGATCGACAGCGCTCCAGAAGAAAAAGCTCGCGGTATCACCATCAACACCGCGCACGTTGAGTACAACTCGCTGATCCGTCACTACGCTCACGTTGACTGCCCAGGTCACGCTGACTACGTGAAGAATATGATCACCGGTGCTGCCCAGATGGACGGCGCGATCCTGGTTTGCTCGGCCGCTGATGGTCCGATGCCACAAACCCGTGAGCACATCCTGCTGTCCCGTCAGGTAGGCGTTCCGTACATCGTGGTTTTCCTGAACAAGGCTGACCTAGTAGACGACGCTGAGCTGCTGGAACTGGTTGAGATGGAAGTTCGCGACCTGCTGTCCACCTATGACTTCCCAGGCGACGACACTCCGATCATCATCGGTTCGGCTCGTATGGCTCTGGAAGGCAAAGACGACAACGAGATGGGCACCACTGCCGTCAAGAAGCTGGTTGAGACTCTGGACAGCTACATCCCAGAACCAGTTCGTATGATCGACAAGCCATTCCTGATGCCAATCGAAGACGTATTCTCGATCTCGGGTCGCGGTACTGTTGTGACTGGTCGTATCGAGCGCGGTATCGTTCGCGTTCAGGATCCACTGGAAATCGTTGGTCTGCGTGACACCACCGTTACTACTTGCACCGGTGTTGAAATGTTCCGCAAGCTGCTCGACGAAGGTCGTGCTGGCGAGAACTGCGGCGTTCTGCTGCGTGGTACCAAGCGTGACGACGTTGAGCGTGGTCAGGTTCTGGTTAAGCCGGGTTCGGTTAAGCCGCACACCAAGTTCACCGCAGAAGTTTACGTTCTGAGCAAGGAAGAAGGCGGTCGTCACACTCCGTTCTTCAAAGGCTACCGTCCACAGTTCTACTTCCGTACTACTGACGTGACTGGTAACTGCGAGCTGCCAGAAGGCGTTGAAATGGTAATGCCAGGTGACAACATTCAGATGACTGTTACCCTGATCAAAACCATCGCGATGGAAGATGGTCTGCGTTTCGCTATCCGTGAAGGCGGTCGTACCGTCGGCGCTGGCGTCGTAGCCAAAATCATCGAGTAATCTCTTTTATAGAGTCTGCTTGATGAATTGAAAAAGCCCCCGCTCAGCGGGGGCTTTTTTATTGGGTTGACACCTGTCTGGGGCGTCTATAGAATTGCGCCTCCTTTTAACGGGCGTATTGCGCCCGGTGGGAATAGCAGCCGGAGTCTGAAATCCAATGCAAAATCAGCAAATCCGTATCAGGTTGAAGGCTTTTGACCATCGCCTGATCGACCAATCAACCCAGGAAATCGTGGAAACCGCGAAACGTACTGGTGCTCAAGTGCGTGGTCCAATTCCACTGCCTACCCGTAAAGAGCGGTTCACCGTTCTGGTTTCCCCGCACGTCAACAAAGATGCGCGTGACCAGTACGAAATCCGCACTCATAAGCGCGTTCTGGACATCGTCCAGCCAACGGATAAAACCGTTGATGCACTTATGAAGCTTGATCTTGCGGCCGGTGTGGAAGTGCAGATCAGCCTCGGCTAAGACTCGGTCTTAGTCGTGTAACGCTCTGAAATGGGCGGCCATAGCGGGTGAAAGCCCCGTACACTCATGAGGTTTACAACATGACTATTGGTGTAGTCGGTCGTAAATGCGGTATGACCCGTATTTTCACCGAAGAAGGTGTCTCCATTCCGGTCACGGTCATTGAGATCGAGCCGAATCGCGTCACCCAGTTCAAAACTGAAGAGACCGATGGCTATCGTGCAGTGCAAGTCACTGTCGGCGAGCGTCGTGCTTCGCGTGTAACAGCAGCTCAAGCTGGCCACTTCGCTAAAGCGAACGTTGCCGCTGGTCGCACCACCATGGAATTCCGTCTTGAAGAAGGCGAGTACCAGGCTGGCGATCTGATCAACGCTGAAATCTTCGCCGCTGGTCAGCTGGTTGATGTAACCGGTCAGTCCAAAGGTAAAGGCTTCCAGGGTACGATCAAGCGTTGGAATTTCCGCGGGCAAGATAATACCCACGGTAACTCCGTATCCCACCGCGTCCCAGGCTCTATCGGCCAGTGCCAGACTCCTGGTCGTGTATTCAAGGGCAAAAAAATGTCCGGTCATATGGGCGCTGAGCGCGTGACCGTGCAGTCCCTGGAAGTAGTGCGCGTGGACGCTGAACGCAATCTGTTGTTGGTCAAGGGCGCTGTTCCTGGCGCTACTGGCGGCAACCTGGTTGTACGTCCAGCAGCCAAGGCTCGCGGTTAAGGGGAAGCTGACATGCAATTAAATGTAAATGACGCTCAAGCGATCGAAGTTTCCGAACTGACATTTGGCGGCGAGTTCAACGAGACGCTGGTTCACCAAGCAGTCGTGGCCTACATGGCCGGCGGCCGTCAAGGTAGCAAGCAGCAAAAGACCCGTTCCGACGTTCGTGGTGGCGGTAAGCGCCCATGGCGTCAGAAAGGTACTGGCCGTGCTCGTGCCGGTACTATCCGTAGCCCAATCTGGCGTGGCGGCGGTACCACTTTCGCAGCTCGTCCACAGGATCACTCCCAGAAGCTGAACAAGAAGATGTATCGCGCAGCAATGCGTTCCATCCTTGCTGAGCTGGTGCGTACTGATCGTCTGGTCGTGGTTCAGGATTTCGCTGTTGAAACTCCGAAAACCAAAGATCTGCTGGGCAAGCTGAACAACATGAGCCTGACCGATGTTCTCATCGTGTCGGACGCTGTTGATCAGAACCTGTACCTGGCTGCTCGTAACCTGCCGCACGTAGATGTACGTGACGTTCAAGGTTCCGATCCAGTTAGTCTGATCGCATACGACAAGGTGTTGATCACCGTGTCGGCCGTGAAGAAATTCGAGGAGCTGCTGGGATGAACCAGGAACGCGTATTTAAAGTTCTGCTTGGCCCGCACGTTTCCGAGAAGGCTACGGTTCTGGCAGACAAGAAAGGCCAGTTCGTTTTCAAGGTTGCTACTGATGCAACCAAGCTGGAAATCAAGAAGGCCGTCGAAAGCCTGTTCAGCGTGAAAGTAGAGCGCGTCACTACCCTGAACGTTCTGGGTAAGAGCAAGCGCACTGCTCGCGGTCTGGGCAAGCGTAATGACTGGAAGAAGGCAGTTATCTCCCTTCAGCCAGGCCAAGATCTCGATTTCAGCAGCAGTGCTGAGTAAGGAAGGGGTGCATCATGGCAATCGTTAAATGCAAACCGACTTCCCCTGGCCGCCGTTTTGTGGTCAAGGTGGTCAACCAGGAGCTGCATAAAGGCGCTCCTCACGCACCGCTGCTCGAGAAAAAATCGAAGACTGGTGGTCGTAACAACAATGGCCGTATTACCACTCGTCACATCGGTGGTGGTCATAAGCAGCATTATCGTATGGTCGATTTCCGTCGCAACGACAAAGATGGCATCGTCGCCACTGTCGAGCGTATCGAATACGATCCAAACCGTACTGCTCACATCGCACTGCTCTGCTACGCAGACGGCGAGCGCCGCTACATCATCGCCCCTAAAGGCGTGAGTGCTGGCGACCAGCTGATCGCAGGCGCTCTGGCTCCAATCAAGCCAGGCAACGCTCTGCAACTGCGCAACATTCCAGTCGGTTCTACCGTACACGGCATCGAACTGAAGCCAGGTAAAGGTGCACAGATCGCTCGTTCCGCTGGTGCTTCGGCTCAGCTGATCGCTCGTGAAGGTGTCTACGTGACCCTGCGTCTGCGTTCCGGTGAAATGCGTAAAGTCCTGGCTGAATGCCGTGCGACCTTGGGTGAAGTCTCGAACTCCGAGCACAGCCTGCGTTCGCTGGGTAAAGCTGGTGCCAAACGCTGGCGTGGCGTTCGCCCAACCGTTCGTGGTGTTGCCATGAACCCGGTTGACCACCCACATGGTGGTGGTGAAGGTCGTACCTCTGGTGGTCGTCATCCGGTATCGCCATGGGGCTTCCCGACTAAGGGCGCGAAGACTCGTGGTAATAAGCGTACCGACAAAATGATCGTCCGTCGTCGCAAGTAAATAGAGGGATACGACAGTGCCACGTTCTCTGAAAAAAGGTCCTTTTATTGATCTTCACCTACTGAAGAAGATCGAAGTGGCGGCGGAAAAGAACGATCGCAAACCAATTAAAACCTGGTCGCGTCGTTCCATGATCCTGCCACAAATGGTCGGTCTGACCATCGCAGTACACAACGGTCGTCAGCACGTCCCAGTTCTCGTTAACGAAGACATGGTCGGCCACAAACTGGGCGAGTTCGCCGGTACCCGCAACTATCGCGGGCACGTGGCTGACAAGAAAGCCAAGCGTTAAGGGGTAAGGAAATGGAAGTAGCCGCTAAGTTGTCGGGCGCTCGAATCTCCGCCCAGAAAGCCCGCTTGGTCGCCGACCAGATCCGCGGGAAGAAGGTGGGCGAAGCGCTCAACCTGTTGGCTTTCAGCAGTAAGAAAGCCGCCGAGATCATGAAGAAAGTGCTGGAGTCGGCCGTAGCCAACGCCGAGCATAACGAAGGCGCAGACGTTGATGACCTGAAGGTCAGCACCGTATTCGTCAACGAAGGGCGTTCGCTGAAGCGCATCATGCCACGTGCCAAAGGCCGTGCTGATCGCATCGTCAAGCGGTCTTGCCATATCACTGTCAAGGTTGCTGACAAGTAACGGAGTCGAAGAGATGGGTCAGAAAGTACATCCCATTGGCATTCGCCTGGGAATCGTCAAGGAGCACACCTCCGTCTGGTACGCAGACGGTCGGACTTATGCGGACTACTTGTTCGCAGATCTGAAAGTGCGTGAGTATCTCCAAGACAAACTAAAAAGCGCGTCCGTAAGCCGTATCGATATCCATCGTCCGGCCCAAACTGCACGCATCACCATCCACACCGCTCGTCCAGGTATCGTTATCGGGAAGAAAGGTGAAGATGTTGAGAAGCTGCGTCAGGACCTGACCAAGCAAATGGGTGTGCCTGTGCACATCAATATCGAAGAGATCCGCAAGCCGGAACTCGACGGTATGCTGGTTGCGCAGAGCGTAGCTCAGCAGCTGGAGCGCCGTGTAATGTTCCGTCGCGCTATGAAGCGCGCAGTACAGAACGCCATGCGCATTGGTGCCAAAGGCATCAAAATCCAAGTGAGCGGTCGTCTCGGCGGTGCTGAAATCGCACGTACTGAATGGTATCGCGAAGGTCGTGTGCCATTGCACACCCTGCGTGCCGACATCGACTATGCCAACTACGAAGCTCACACCACCTACGGTGTGATCGGTGTAAAGGTTTGGATCTTCAAAGGCGAAGTAATTGGTGGTCGCCAAGAAGAGCTGAAGCCACAAGCACCAGCGCCTCGTAAAAAAGCTGCTAAGTAAGGGGTACGCCAAATGTTGCAACCAAAGCGTACGAAGTTCCGCAAGCAGATGACCGGCCACAACCGTGGTCTGGCACTGCGCGGTAGCAAAGTCAGCTTCGGCGAGTTCGCGCTGAAGTCTGTTGCTCGTGGTCGTCTCACCGCTCGTCAGATCGAGTCAGCGCGTCGTGCTCTGACCCGTCACGTAAAACGTGGCGGCAAGATCTGGATCCGTGTATTCCCGGACAAGCCGATCTCCAAAAAACCTCTCGAGGTTCGTATGGGTAAAGGTAAGGGTAACGTGGAGTACTGGGTTGCCCAGATTCAGCCAGGCAAGGTCCTGTATGAAATCGAGGGTGTTTCTGAAGAGCTGGCGCGTGAGGCTTTCGCCCTGGCTGCTGCAAAGCTGCCGCTCGCCACCTCCTTTGTTAAACGGACGGTGATGTGATGAAAGCGAATGAACTTCGTGAAAAATCCGCACAGCAGCTGAACGAGCAACTGCTCGGCTTGCTGCGCGACCAGTTCAATCTGCGCATGCAGAAAGCAACTGGCCAGTTGGGGCAGTCTCATCTGCTCTCGCAAGTTAAGCGTGACATCGCTCGCGTGAAGACTGTGCTCAACCAGCAGGCAGGTAAGTAATCATGGCTGAAGCCGAAAAAACTGTCCGTACGCTGACTGGCCGTGTTGTCAGCGACAAGATGGACAAAACCATCACCGTTCTGATCGAGCGTCGCGTTAAGCACCCGATCTACGGTAAATACGTTAAGCGTTCGACTAAGCTGCACGCGCACGACGAAACCAATCAGTGCCACATCGGCGACAAAGTCACTATTCGTGAAACTCGTCCGATGGCCAAGACCAAGTCTTGGGCGCTGGTTGATGTTCTCGAACGCGCTGTGGAAGTCTAAGGGCTAGGGGTCGGAGAAATTATATGATTCAGACTCAATCCATGCTCGATGTGGCCGATAACAGCGGCGCTCGCCGCGTTATGTGCATCAAGGTGCTGGGTGGCTCCCATCGTCGTTACGCTGGTATCGGTGACATCATCAAAGTTACCGTCAAGGAAGCAATTCCTCGCGGTAAAGTGAAAAAAGGCCAAGTGATGACTGCTGTTGTAGTCCGCACTCGTCACGGCGTACGTCGTGCTGATGGCTCTATTATCCGCTTTGATGGCAATGCTGCTGTTCTTCTGAACAACAAGCAAGAGCCGATCGGCACCCGTATCTTTGGGCCAGTGACCCGTGAACTTCGTACTGAGAAGTTCATGAAGATCGTCTCGCTCGCCCCAGAAGTGCTGTAAGGAGATCCGACATGCAAAAGATTCGTCGTGACGACGAGATCATCGTGATCGCCGGCAAAGACAAAGGTAAGCGCGGTAAGGTGCTGAAGGTTCTTGCTGACAACCGTCTGGTTGTTGGTGGTCTGAACCTGGTCAAGCGTCATACCAAGCCTAATCCGATGTCGGGCGTACAGGGCGGTATCGTCGAGAAAGAAGCGCCACTGCACGCTTCTAACGTCGCCATCTTCAACGGCGAAACCAACAAGGCTGACCGCGTTGGTTTCAAAGTAGAAGGCGGTAAAAAAATTCGTGTCTTCAAGTCGACCCAAAAAGCGGTTGATGCTTGAACACTGCTAGGTAGAAGACCATGGCACGACTAAAAGAGATTTACCGGAAGGAAATCGCTCCGAAACTTAAGGAAGAACTTAAGCTTTCGAACGTGATGGAAGTTCCGCGCGTTACCAAGATCACCCTGAACATGGGTCTGGGCGAAGCGATCGGCGACAAAAAAGTCATCGAGCACGCTGTTGCTGACCTGGAAAAGATCACCGGCCAGAAAGTCGTTGTGACCTACGCTCGTAAATCCATCGCTGGCTTCAAAGTCCGCGAAGGATGGCCGATCGGCGTCAAAGTGACCCTGCGCCGTGAGCGTATGTATGAGTTCCTGGATCGTCTGCTGTCGATCTCCCTGCCTCGGGTTCGCGACTTCCGCGGCCTGAATGCCAAGTCCTTCGATGGTCGTGGTAACTACAGCATGGGCGTGAAAGAGCAGATCATTTTCCCGGAAATCGACTACGACAAGATCGATGCTCTCCGCGGTCTGGACATTACCCTGACCACCACTGCCAAGAACGATGATGAAGGCCGCGCTCTGCTGCGTGCTTTCAAATTCCCGTTCCGCAACTGATTGGAGTAGGAAAATGGCCAAGAAGAGCATGAAAAACCGTGAGTTGAAGCGTCAGCTCACCGTTGCCAAGTACGCCACCAAGCGTGCAGCGCTGAAAGCTATCATCGTCGATCTGAACGCAAGTCCAGAAGCGCGTTGGGAAGCTACCGTAGCTCTGCAGAAGCAACCACGTGACGCAAGCGCTTCGCGCATGCGTAACCGTTGCCGCCTGACTGGTCGTCCGCACGGCGTTTACCGCAAGTTCGGCCTTGGCCGTAACAAGCTGCGTGAAGCTGCAATGCGTGGTGACGTTCCAGGTCTGGTTAAAGCCAGCTGGTAATCGCTGCCAAAGCCTTGATGGGCGGGTTTGCAAGAACCTGACCATCGGTGGCCTAGAATGTGAATCAAGCCCCTTTTGGGGCTTGATTCATTTCTGGGGTGTGTCTAGAATGACCGGCTCGCCTGAGCCCGTGTTTTTCATGCCCGGAAGTTCTCGGCGACAAGTAGTAGCCGCAAGGCTAATTTTTCTGTATTAGGAGCGTCTAGCCCATGAGTATGCAGGACCCGTTAGCGGACATGCTAACTCGAATCCGTAATGCCCAGATGGCTGAAAAGTCTGTCGTAAGCATGCCGTCTTCCACGCTGAAGGTGGCTGTAGCAAAAGTCCTGAAGGACGAAGGTTACATCGCGGATTTTCAGATCACCACCGACGCTAAGCCGTCGTTGTCCATCTCGCTGAAGTACTTCGAAGGCCGTCCGGTTATTGAAGAAGTGAAGCGCGTTAGTCGTCCAGGCCTGCGTCAGTACAAGTCCGTTGAAGATCTGCCGAAAGTTCGTGGCGGTCTTGGCGTGTCTATCGTCTCCACCAACAAAGGTGTGATGACGGATCGTGCTGCGCGCGCTGCCGGTGTCGGCGGCGAAGTTCTTTGCACTGTGTTCTAAGGGGGGATAAGCATGTCTCGCGTCGCTAAGAACCCCGTTAAGCTGCCAGCCGGTGTCGAAGTAAAATTCGCAGGCCAACAGCTTTCGGTGAAGGGTGCCAAGGGTACTCTTGAACTGAACATCCATTCGTCCGTTGAGATCGTTGAAGAAGCTGGTGAGCTGCGTTTCGCTGCTCGCAATGGCGATCAACAGACTCGCGCAATGGCCGGTACCACGCGTGCGTTGGTAAACAACATGGTCCAAGGCGTAAGCCAAGGCTTCGAGCGCAAGCTCCAGCTGGTCGGTGTTGGTTACAAAGCGCAAGCAAAAGGCACGGTTTTGAACCTTGCCCTTGGCTTCTCGCACCCAGTGGATTACGAACTGCCGGAAGGCATCACCGCTGAGACTCCTAGCCAGACCGATATCCTGATCAAGGGCATCGATAAGCAGCTGGTAGGTCAAGTGGCCGCTGAGATCCGCGACTTCCGTCCACCAGAGCCGTACAAAGGCAAAGGTGTGCGCTACGCGGACGAAGTCGTCCGTCGTAAAGAAGCCAAGAAGAAGTAGGGCATAGCAAATGACCGACAAAAAAGTTACTCGACTGCGTCGCGCTCGCAAAGCACGCCTGAAAATGCACGAACTCGAAGTCGTGCGTCTCTGCGTGTTCCGCTCGTCGCAGCACATCTACGCCCAGGTCATCTCGGCCGACGGCAACAAAGTCCTGGCAAGCGCCTCGACTTTGGATAAAGAACTGCGTGATGGCGCCACTGGCAACATCGACGCGGCCACAAAGGTTGGCCAGCTGGTCGCTACGCGTGCTAAGGCCGCTGGCGTCTCGCAAGTGGCTTTCGACCGCTCTGGCTTCAAGTACCATGGCCGCGTTAAAGCGCTGGCTGATGCTGCTCGTGAAGCTGGGCTGGAGTTCTAAGTTATGTCAAATAACGACCAAAAGCGCGACGAAGGCTACATTGAGAAGCTGGTTCAAGTTAACCGCGTAGCCAAAACCGTTAAAGGCGGCCGTATCTTCACTTTCACCGCGTTGACCGTGGTTGGTGATGGTAAAGGGCGTGTTGGCTTCGGCCGTGGCAAGTCGCGTGAAGTGCCTGCTGCGATCCAGAAGGCAATGGAAGCTGCTCGCCGCAACATGATCCAAGTTGACCTGAACGGCACAACTCTGCAGTACGCAATGAAGTCCGCCCATGGCGCTTCGAAGGTGTACATGCAGCCTGCTTCTGAAGGTACCGGTATCATCGCTGGCGGCGCTATGCGTGCTGTCCTCGAAGTTGCTGGCGTTCAGAACGTTCTGGCCAAGTGCTACGGCTCGACTAACCCGGTAAACGTGGTTCACGCCACTTTCAAGGGTCTGAAAGCCATGCAATCTCCTGAGTCCATCGCTGCGAAGCGTGGCCTGACTGTCAAGGAGATCTTCTGATCATGGCTACCGTTAAAGTAACGCTGATCAAAAGCATGACCGGCCGCATCCCTAACCACAAATTGTGCGTTAAGGGTCTGGGTCTGCGTCGCATCGGTCACACTGTAGAAGTCCAGGATACTCCCGAGAATCGCGGGATGATCAACAAGGCTTACTACATGCTGCGTGTCGAGGGTTAATCGATGAAACTCAATGATCTGAGTCCAGCGCCGGGTTCCCGTCGCGAAAAGCATCGTCCGGGCCGTGGTATCGGTAGCGGTTTGGGTAAGACTGGTGGCCGTGGCCACAAAGGTCAGACCTCCCGCTCCGGTGGTACCATCGCTCCAGGCTTTGAAGGCGGTCAACAGCCGCTGCATCGTCGCCTGCCGAAGTTCGGTTTCGTTTCCCTGAAAGCCATGGACCGCGCAGAAGTGCGTCTGTCCGAGCTGGCTAAAGTGGAAGGCGACATCGTCACCGTGCAGTCCCTGAAAGATGCCAACGTGATCAACGTCAACGTACAGCGTGTGAAAATCATGCTGTCCGGTGAAGTGACTCGCGCTGTCACTATCGGCAAGGGAATCGGCGCCACCAAAGGTGCGCGTGCGGCTATCGAAGCAGCTGGCGGCAAGTTCGAGGAATAAATGGCTAAGCAAGGTGCTCTCTCTGCGCTCGGCAAAGGCGGTATGTCTGAACTCTGGGCTCGTCTGCGTTTTCTGTTCCTGGCGATTATCGTCTACCGAATAGGCGCACACATCCCGGTTCCAGGTATCAACCCGGACCGACTCGCAGACCTGTTTCGACAGAATGAGGGGACCATTCTTAGCTTGTTCAACATGTTCTCCGGCGGCGCGCTGGAACGGATGAGCATCTTTGCACTGGGGATCATGCCGTACATTTCGGCATCGATCATCATGCAATTGATGACCGCCGTCAGCCCCCAGCTGGAGCAGTTGAAGAAGGAAGGTGAAGCTGGCCGTCGCAAGATCAGCCAGTACACCCGCTACGGCACCGTCGTCCTCGCTCTCGTTCAGGCTATTGGCATGTCCATTGGCCTGGCGGGGCAGGGCGTTGCGTTCACTGGTGACTTTGGCTTCCATTTCGTCGCGGTATCCACTTTTGTGGCTGGTGCGATGTTCATGATGTGGCTGGGTGAGCAGATTACTGAGCGTGGTGTAGGTAACGGTATCTCGATGTTGATTTTTTCGGGTATCGTCGCCGGTCTTCCGAGAGCAATCGGGCAGTCTTTCGAGTCTGCGCGTCAGGGTGATATCAATATCTTCGCCCTGGTTGCCATCGGTTTGCTGGCAGTAGCGATTATCGGTTTCGTGGTGTTCATTGAGCGTGGTCAGCGTCGTATTGCTGTTCACTACGCCAAGCGTCAGCAGGGTCGCAAGGTCTTCGCTGCGCAGACAAGCCACTTGCCGCTGAAGGTGAACATGGCCGGTGTTATTCCGGCTATTTTCGCGAGCAGCATTTTGCTGTTCCCGGCTTCGCTGGGTGCCTGGTTTGGTCAGTCTGAAGGTATGGGCTGGTTGCAGGACATCTCGCAGTCGATCGCTCCTGGTCAGCCGTTGAATATTCTGCTGTTTAGTGCAGGGATTATTTTCTTCTGCTTCTTCTATACGGCGTTGATGTTCAATCCGAAAGACGTAGCGGAAAACCTGAAGAAGTCCGGTGCCTTTATTCCGGGCATCCGTCCAGGTGAGCAGTCTGCGCGCTACATTGATGGCGTTCTGACCCGCTTGACCATGTTCGGTGCTCTTTACATGACGGCCGTGTGTCTGTTGCCCCAATTCCTGGTGGTTGCAGCAAACGTTCCGTTCTACCTTGGCGGGACCTCGTTGCTGATCGTCGTCGTGGTTGTGATGGACTTCATGTCCCAAGTACAATCGCACCTCGTTTCGCACCAGTACGAATCCCTGATGAAGAAAGCCAACCTGAAGGGTTACGGCAGCGGCATGTTGCGCTGAGTACCCATAAGGTTCGAGGAGTTGGTGATGAAAGTTCGTGCATCGGTGAAAAAGCTGTGCCGTAACTGCAAGATTATTCGCCGCGAAGGTGTTGTTCGAGTAATTTGCAGCGCGGAACCGCGTCACAAACAGCGCCAAGGCTGAGTGTGATTGTGCTTCAAGCCCGGTAGCTAGTGCGCTACCGGGTTGATTATTTGTTATTACAGCGATATTATCTCGCGCCCTATTTCTTGGCTTCCGGGGCGTAGGTAGCTGTCAATTGGAGTCCCACTGAATGGCCCGTATTGCAGGCGTTAACATTCCAGATAACAAGCATACTGTTATCTCGCTGACCTACATCTATGGTGTTGGTCGCACTACTGCGCAGAAGATCTGTGCAGTGACTGGGGTAAACCCAGCAGCAAAGATCAAAGATCTGAGCGACGAGCAAATTGAACAGCTGCGTGGCGAAGTGGCGAAGTTCACCACTGAAGGTGACCTGCGTCGCGAAATCAACATGAAAATCAAGCGCTTGATGGACCTCGGTTGCTATCGCGGTCTGCGTCATCGTCGCGGTCTTCCAGTGCGCGGTCAGCGTACCAAGACCAACGCGCGTACCCGTAAAGGTCCGCGTAAGCCGATCCGCAAGTAATCGCCCCAGCGAATCGACAGGAATTTAATCATGGCAAAACCTGCTGCTCGTCCTCGTAAAAAAGTTAAAAAGACAGTGGTTGATGGCATCGCCCACATCCATGCATCTTTTAACAACACCATCGTGACCATTACCGACCGTCAAGGTAACGCTCTTTCCTGGGCTACCTCTGGTGGTTCAGGTTTCCGCGGTTCCCGCAAGTCCACCCCGTTTGCTGCTCAAGTAGCTGCTGAACGTGCTGGTCAAGCTGCGCTGGAATATGGCCTGAAAAACCTCGACGTAAACGTCAAAGGTCCAGGTCCAGGTCGTGAATCCGCAGTCCGCGCTTTGAACGGCTGTGGCTACAAGATCGCCAGCATCACCGACGTGACGCCAATCCCGCACAACGGGTGCCGTCCGCCGAAGAAGCGCCGCGTGTAATCCAGGAGATTGTAAAGAATGGCTCGTTACATTGGTCCAAAATGCAAACTCGCTCGTCGCGAAGGCACCGATCTCTTCCTGAAGAGCGGCGTGCGCGCGATCGAATCGAAGTGCAACATTGAAGCAGCACCTGGTATCCACGGCCAACGCCGCGGTCGCCAGTCCGATTACGGCACCCAACTGCGTGAAAAGCAGAAGGTCCGTCGTATCTATGGCGTTCTCGAGCGTCAGTTCAGCGGCTACTACAAAGAAGCTGCTGGCAAGAAAGGTGCAACCGGTGAAAACCTGCTGCAACTGCTCGAATGCCGTCTGGACAACGTTGTATACCGTATGGGCTTTGGTTCGACTCGTGCCGAATCCCGTCAGCTGGTATCGCACAAGTCGATCAGCGTTAACGGTCAGACCGTAAACGTTCCGTCGTATCAGGTTCGTGCTGGTGACGTGGTTGCAGTTCGCGAGAAAGCAAAAAACCAACTTCGCATTGTCCAAGCTCTCGATCTGTGTGCCCAACGTGGCCGCGTAGAATGGGTAGAAGTAGACACTGAGAAGAAGTCGGGCGTTTTCAAGAACGTTCCTGCTCGCAGTGATCTGTCCGCCGACATCAACGAAAGCCTGATTGTCGAGCTCTACTCCAAGTAAGGGCTAGAAAATAGGTGCATCCATGCAGATTTCGGTAAATGAGTTCCTGACACCCCGCCACATTGATGTGCAGGTTGTCAGTCCAACCCGCGCCAAGATCACTCTCGAGCCTCTCGAGCGTGGTTTTGGCCACACCCTGGGCAACGCGCTGCGACGCATCCTGTTGTCCTCAATGCCCGGCTGCGCAGTAGTCGAGGCCGAGATTGACGGTGTGCTCCACGAGTACAGCGCCATCGAAGGTGTACAGGAAGACGTAATTGAAATCCTGTTGAACCTTAAAGGTCTGGCCATCAAGCTGCACGGTCGTGACGAAGTTACGCTGACCTTGTCGAAGAAGGGTTCGGGGGTGGTTACCGCTGCCGATATTCAGCTGGATCATGATGTCGAGATCGTTAATCCCGATCACGTAATCGCTAACCTGGCGTCTAACGGCGCCCTGAACATGAAGCTCACCGTAGCTCGTGGTCGTGGTTATGAACCAGCCGACTCGCGTCAGAGCGATGAAGACGAAAGCCGCAGCATCGGTCGCTTGCAGCTTGACTCTTCGTTCAGCCCGGTTCGCCGTATCGCATACGTGGTGGAAAACGCCCGTGTCGAGCAGCGTACCAACCTGGACAAGCTGGTTATTGATCTGGAAACCAACGGTACTCTGGATCCTGAAGAGGCTATCCGCCGCGCTGCAACCATTCTGCAACAGCAGTTGGCTGCGTTCGTCGACCTCAAAGGTGACAGTGAGCCAGTGGTTGTCGAGCAGGAAGACGAGATCGATCCGATCCTGCTTCGCCCGGTTGACGATCTGGAACTGACTGTACGTTCGGCTAACTGCCTTAAGGCGGAAAACATCTACTACATCGGTGACCTGATTCAGCGTACCGAAGTAGAGCTGTTGAAGACTCCGAACCTTGGCAAGAAATCCTTGACTGAAATCAAGGACGTTCTGGCCTCCCGCGGTCTGTCCCTCGGCATGCGCCTCGACAACTGGCCGCCTGCAAGTCTTAAGAAGGACGACAAGGCGACTGCCTGATCGTCGTAATCACCGAACGTAGTGTTTGGTAAGGAATGAACCATGCGTCATCGTAAAAGTGGTCGTCACCTGAGCCGCACCAGCTCGCACCGCAAGGCCATGTTCCAAAACATGGCGGTGTCGCTGTTCGAGCACGAGCTGATCAAAACTACTCTGCCAAAAGCCAAAGAACTGCGCCGCGTTGCCGAGCCGCTGATCACTCTGGCCAAGACAGACAGCCTGGCTAACCGCCGTCTGGCATTCGACCGTACTCGTTCGAAAGCTATCGTTGGTAAGCTCTTCAACGACCTGGGCAAGCGTTACGCTACCCGTGAGGGTGGCTACCTGCGCATCCTCAAGTGCGGTTTCCGTGCTGGCGACAACGCGCCTATGGCGTACGTCGAGTTGGTTGATCGTGCTACTGCTGGCGAAGCTGTATCCGCCGAGTAAGACGTCAGTCTGAAACGAAGAGCCGGGCCTAGTGCCCGGTTTTTTGTGTCTGCAAAAAAATGATTGGTTCGTACTAGCATCTGACATTGTTCTGTTGTCACTATGTGCCGGGAAACATAATTAGTAATTATCTATCGACGCCTGCAAGTTAATGAATTTGTGGCTGATACATTGATGATCAATACTTCCCACCAAGCCGATTAGCCGGCAGTTTCAAGTCTGACAGAGGAATAAGACCGTATGAGCCAGATCAAAACGCTTACGACCGCCAGTGGCGCACCTGTCGCCGATAACCAGAATTCTCGCTCCGCGGGCCCCCGTGGCCCGTTGCTGCTCGACGATTTTCATCTGATCGAGAAGCTCGCCCATTTCAACCGCGAAAACATTCCAGAGCGCCGCGTACACGCAAAAGGTTCGGGTGCTTACGGTACGTTCACTGTGACTCGCGATATCAGCGAATACACCAGCGCCAAGCTGTTCGAATCTGTTGGCAAGCAAACACCGACCTTTCTGCGTTTCTCCACGGTTGGCGGTGAGCGCGGTTCGGCAGACACCGAACGCGATCCACGTGGCTTTGCGCTGAAGTTCTATACCGAGGAAGGCAACTGGGACATCGTCGGCAACAATACGCCCGTGTTCTTCATCCGCGATCCGTTGAAGTTTCCGGACTTCATTCACACGCAAAAACGCCTGCCGCAAAGCAACCTGAAAAGCGCGCAGATGATGTGGGATTTCTGGTCGCATTCGCCTGAGGCGCTGCACCAGGTCACGATTCTGTTCTCCGATCGCGGCATTCCTGATGGCTACCGTCACATGCATGGCTTCGGCAGCCACACTTACAGCCTGATCAGTGCCAAAGGTGAGCGTCACTGGGTGAAGTGGCATTACAAAACCAAGCAAGGGATCAAGAACCTGGCGCCGGCGGATGCTGCGCGTCTGGCAGGCACCGACCCGGACTACGCTCAGCGTGATCTGTTCGAGGCAATCGAGCGTGGTGACTTCCCGAAATGGCGTGTGTGCATCCAGATCATGACCGAAGCTCAGGCAGCGGCGCATTACGAGAACCCGTTTGACGTGACCAAGACCTGGTCGCAGAAGGAGTTTCCGTTGATCGAAGTGGGTGAGTTGGAGCTGAACCGCAACCCGCAGAACTACTTCGCTGAAGTTGAACAAGCGGCGTTCGGCCCAAGCAATATGGTGCCAGGTGTTGGTCTGTCGCCAGATCGTATGCTGCAAGGTCGCGTATTCGCTTATGCCGATGCCCACCGCTACCGTGTCGGCACCAATCACCAGCAACTGCCGGTGAATGCCCCGCGTAGGCCGGTGAATACCTATCAGCGCGATGGTTCGATGGCTTTTGGCAGCAACGGTGGGGCAGCGCCTAACTACGAGCCGAACAGCTACGTCGAATCGCCAAAGCAAGCTCCGCGCTATGCCGAGCCAGCGCTGGCCCTGAGTGGATCGGCCGATCGCTACGATCACCGCGAAGACACCGATTACTACAGCCACGCCGGTGCGCTGTTCCGTTTGATGAACGATGAGCAAAAAGCGCTTCTGGTCAGCAACATCGCAGGCGCCATGAGCGGTGTTTCGCCTGACGTTGTCGACCGTCAGTTGCAGCATTTCTACAAGGCCGATCCGGCGTATGGAGAAGCAATCGCAAAGCTGCTCGACGTAGAGCTTAACGAAGTCTAAACGAGAAGCAGAACCGCCCGCATTAAGGGCGGTTTTTGCGTTATTTAGGCTGCTTTTCTCAGAATATCTTCGCTTTTATTGCGCAAAGTGGGTGACCTTACAGTCGGCTTGGTTCAAACTACAGACTTTCAAGCAGGGAGATGTAGGGCGATGCAAGGCCACCCAGACGTTATCGATTACCTCAACACGGTGCTGACCGGCGAACTGGCCGCGCGTGACCAATATTTCGTTCATTCGCGGATGTATGAGGACTGGGGGTTCACCAAGCTCTACGAGCGAATCAACCACGAGATGGAAGAAGAAGCCGGTCACGCTGATGCGTTGATGCGCCGGATTCTGATGCTAGAAGGCACGCCGCGCATGCGTCCGGATGATCTGGATGTCGGCACCACTGTGCCTTCGATGCTCGAAGCAGATCTGCGTCTTGAGTACAAAGTTCGCGCCGCGCTGTGCAAAGGCATCGAGCTGTGCGAACAGCACAAAGACTATGTCAGCCGTGAGATCCTGCGGATTCAGCTGAACGACACCGAAGAAGATCATACTTACTGGCTGGAAAAGCAGTTGGGCCTGATCAAACTGATCGGTCTCGAGAACTATCTGCAATCGCACACCTGATTGCAAAAGATACAAAAAAGCCCCTGTCACTGATGAAGTGACAGGGGCTTTTTCATGCTCGGCGTTTAAGCCCGATCGCGGATCAACAACGGTTTGAGGTAATACCCAGTGTGAGATTGCTTCATCTCGGCCACTTGTTCCGGCGTACCGGTGGCAATGATCTGGCCGCCTTTGGACCCACCCTCCGGCCCGAGATCGACCAGCCAGTCGGCAGTCTTGATCACGTCGAGGTTGTGCTCGATCACCACCACGGTGTTGCCGTGGTCGCGCAAGCGATGCAACACGTCGAGCAGTTGCTGGATATCAGCGAAGTGCAGGCCAGTGGTCGGCTCATCGAGGATATACAGGGTCTTGCCGGTGTCACGCTTGGACAACTCGCGAGACAGCTTGACCCGCTGGGCTTCGCCACCGGACAAGGTCGTCGCCGACTGCCCGAGTTTGATGTACGACAGGCCCACATCCATCAGTGTCTGCAGCTTGCGCGCCAGCGCCGGGACGGCGTCGAAGAACTCCCTGGCCTCCTCGATAGTCATCTCGAGGGTTTCGTGGATGTTTTTGCCCTTGTATTTGATTTCAAGGGTTTCGCGGTTGTAGCGCTTGCTCTTGCACACGTCGCACGGCACGTAGATGTCTGGCAGGAAGTGCATTTCCACTTTGATCAGACCATCGCCCTGGCACGCCTCGCAGCGGCCGCCCTTGACGTTGAACGAGAAACGGCCCGGGCCGTAACCACGGGAGCGCGACTCGGGCACGCCGGCGAACAGTTCGCGGATCGGTGTGAACAGCCCGGTGTAGGTCGCCGGGTTGGAGCGCGGTGTGCGGCCGATAGGGCTCTGGTCGATGTCGACGACTTTGTCGAGATGCTCCAGACCTTTGATGCTGTCGTGTGCCGCCGCTTCGAGCGTGGTGGCGCCGTTGAGTGCCGTGGCGCTCAGCGGGAACAGCGTGTTGTTGATCAGCGTCGATTTGCCCGAGCCTGACACGCCGGTGACGCACGTCAGCAAGCCGATCGGAATCTCCAGGTCGACGTTGCGCAGGTTGTTGCCGCGCGCACCCTTGAGCGACAGGGTCAGCTTCTTGTTGCGTGGCGTACGTTTGGCCGGCACTTCGATCTTGACCCGGCCCGACAGGTATTTGCCGGTCAGTGAATCAGGGTGTGCCATGACTTCGGCCGGCGTACCTTCGGCGACGATCTGGCCGCCATGCACTCCGGCGCCCGGGCCGATATCCACCACGTAGTCGGCCAGGCGAATGGCGTCCTCGTCGTGCTCGACCACGATCACCGTGTTGCCGATATCACGCAAATGCTTGAGCGTGCCGAGCAGCCGGTCGTTATCGCGCTGGTGCAGGCCAATCGACGGTTCGTCAAGGATATACAGAACCCCGACCAGGCCGGCGCCGATCTGGCTGGCCAGGCGAATCCGTTGAGCCTCACCACCGGACAGCGTGTCCGCACTGCGATCCAGCGACAGATAGTCGAGGCCGACGTTGACCAGGAACTGCAGACGCTCGCGGATTTCCTTGAGGATCTTGTCGGCGATCTCGCCGCGACGGCCGGTCATCTTCAGTTCGCCGAAGTACACGCAGGCGTCACCGATAGGCAGGTTGGTCACTGCCGGCAGCGTCTTCTCGCCGACCCACACGTGCCGTGCTTCGCGACGCAGGCGGGTGCCACGGCAATCCGGGCACGATTGGGTGCTGAGGAACTTGGCCAGCTCTTCACGCACGCTCGCCGATTCGGTTTCGCGGTAGCGGCGTTCGAGGTTCGGCACGATCCCTTCAAAGGGGTGCGAACGTTTGACGATATCGCCACGGTCGTTCAGATATTTGAAATCGACATTCTGCGAACCGCTGCCGTGCAGAATCTGCTTTTGCTGTTCGGCTGTCAGTTCGTTGAACGGCACTTCCAGACTGAACTTATAGTGCGAGGCCAGTGACCCCAACATTTGGAAGTAATAGACGTTGCGCCTGTCCCACCCGCGAATCGCGCCCTCGGCGAGCGTCAGGTCGCCATTGACCAGTCGCTTGATGTCGAAGAACTGCTTCACCCCCAGACCGTCGCAAGTCGGGCAGGCGCCGGCCGGGTTGTTGAAGGAAAACAGCTTTGGCTCCAGCTCGCTGATCGCATGGCCGCAGATCGGGCAGGCGAAGCGTGCGGAGAAGATCATTTCCTCGCCCGGCTCGTCGTCCATCGGCGCGACCAGCGCGATGCCGTCGGCCAGTTTCAGCGCGGTCTCGAACGACTCGGCCAGGCGTTGCTGCAAATCAGCGCGCACCTTGAAGCGGTCGACGATCACATCAATCGAATGCTTCTTCTGTTTATCCAGTTTCGGCAGTTCGTCGAGCTCGCAGATCCGCCCGTTGACCCGGGCGCGGACGAAGCCCTGGGCGCGCAGTTCTTCGAAGACCGACAGGTGCTCGCCTTTACGCTCGCGGATGACCGGTGCCAGCAACATCAGCTTGCTGCCTTCCGGCTGGGCCAGCACCAGATCGACCATCTGGCTGACGGTCTGTGCTTCCAACGGAATGTCATGATCCGGGCAGCGCGGCGTACCGACGCGTGCATACAGCAGACGCAGATAGTCGTAGATTTCGGTGATGGTGCCGACCGTGGAACGCGGGTTATGCGAGGTCGACTTCTGTTCGATGGAGATCGCCGGCGACAAGCCTTCGATGGTGTCGACGTCGGGTTTTTCCATCATCGACAGGAACTGCCGGGCGTACGCCGACAGGGATTCGACATAGCGGCGCTGACCTTCGGCGTACAGGGTGTCGAAGGCCAGGGACGACTTGCCGGATCCGGACAGGCCGGTGATGACGATCAGTTTGTCCCGGGGCAGGGTCAGGTCGATGTTCTTCAGGTTGTGGGTACGGGCCCCACGTATCAGGATCTTGTCCAAAGTGGCCTCGCTCGGCGGGCGTCGAAAACGTAGGAGTATACGGGCAAATACTGGATGGATGCACACTATCAAGCGAAGCGTTTTTTGCCGTGCATGAAGAGTGTTTCATCTATACGCGTCATAGCGTCGCGATATACCCCGTCTCTCGATGGGACTGGTAGAATCGCCGCCGGTTCACATGAGGTTTTTCCATGCACGATCCCCACAGCGAACGCATGAGTGGCAGCGAGACCCGCGCGGCGAGCGGTCTGGCCCTGGTGTTCGCCTTCCGTATGCTTGGCATGTTCATGGTGTTGCCGGTACTGGCGACCTATGGCATGGATCTGGCTGGCGCGACCCCGGCCCTGATCGGCCTGGCAATCGGTGCTTATGGCCTGACCCAGGCGATTTTCCAGATTCCGTTCGGGGTCATTTCCGACCGCATCGGCCGTCGTCCGGTGATTTACCTGGGGCTGATCGTCTTCGCCCTCGGCAGTGTGTTGGCCTCTCAAGCCGATTCGATCTGGGGCGTGATCGCCGGCCGGATCCTGCAGGGCGCCGGCGCGATTTCCGCTGCGGTCATGGCCTTGCTCTCAGACCTGACCCGCGAACAGCACCGCACCAAAGCGATGGCCATGATCGGCATGACTATCGGCCTGTCGTTTGCCGTGGCCATGGTGGTCGGGCCGTTGTTGACCAGTGCTTTCGGTTTGTCCGGGTTGTTCCTCGCCACAGGCGCGATGGCGCTGGTCGGCATCCTGATCATCATGTTCATGGTGCCGAAATCCACCGGGCCGCTGCAGCATCGTGAATCGGGCGTGGCGCGTCAGGCGTTGATGCCGACGCTCAAGCATCCCGATCTGCTGCGCCTCGATCTGGGCATCTTTGTGTTGCATGCGATGCTCATGTCGAGCTTCGTCGCGCTGCCCCTGGCACTGGTGGAAAAGGCCGGATTGCCCAAGGAGCAACATTGGTGGGTGTACCTGACTGCGCTGCTGATCTCTTTCTTCGCCATGATCCCGTTCATCATCTACGGCGAGAAGAAACGCAAAATGAAACGAATTTTGCTCGGCGCCGTCATGACGTTGATGCTCACTGAGCTATTCTTCTGGCAGTTCGGTGACAGCTTGCGGGCTCTGGTGATCGGCACGGTGGTGTTCTTCACCGCGTTCAATCTGCTGGAGGCTTCATTGCCGTCGCTGATCAGCAAGGTTTCACCGGCAGGTGGCAAAGGCACGGCCATGGGCGTGTACTCCACCAGCCAATTCCTCGGTTCGGCACTCGGCGGGATACTCGGCGGCTGGCTGTTTCAGCATGGCGGTCTGTCGGTTGTGTTCCTCGGATGCGCGGGTCTGGCTGCCATCTGGCTGGCCTTTGCTGTTACCATGCGCGAACCTCCCTACGTGACGAGCCTGCGCTTGCCGTTGTCGCCCGAGGCGATCCGCGAAGCGGGTCTGGTCGAGCGCCTCAAGGCCCTCGTAGGGGTAACAGATGCAGTGATAGTCGCTGATGAGGCGGCTGTTTACATCAAACTGGACAAAGAATTAGTGGATCGCGACACCCTCGAACGCCTGGTGAACAACCCGGCCGGGGCTGCTTGCGACGCCTAGGAGAACGTTATGGCCCGTGGGGTTAACAAAGTCATATTGGTCGGCACTTGCGGCCAGGATCCCGAAGTTCGCTACCTGCCTAACGGTAACGCCGTGACCAACCTGAGTCTGGCAACCAGCGAACAGTGGACCGACAAGCAAACCGGTCAGAAGGTCGAGAAGACCGAGTGGCACCGTGTGTCGATGTTCGGCAAGGTTGCCGAAATCGCCGGCGAATACCTGCGCAAGGGTTCGCAGGTGTACATCGAAGGCAAGCTGCAGACCCGCGAGTGGGAAAAAGACGGTATCAAGCGTTACACCACTGAAATCGTGGTCGACATGCAAGGCACCATGCAACTGCTCGGCGGCCGCCCACAACAGGGCGACCAACAAGGCGGTGGCAACAACTACCAGCAGTCCGCTCCAGCGCCACGTCAGCAGGCTCCGCGCCCGCAGCAGTCGGCTCCACAGCAGCGTTCGGCTCCGGCTCCACAGCAGGCCGCACCGCAACCGGCTCCGGATTTCGACAGCTTTGATGACGATATTCCGTTCTGATTTGCTGCTGTAACCGCTGCAAATAAAAAGGCCCGTCGCTTGAAGCGACGGGCCTTTTTTGTGTTGAAGAATCAGAGATAACGCCGATCGACTGTAGGAGCTGCGGCACGCTGCGATCTTTTGATCTTAAAAAACAAGATCAAAAGATCGCAGCGTGCCGCAGCTCCTACAGAAGATTTGTGTTTCAGTCGAGGATCAGGTGCGGCAGAAACCGGCTCGAATCCTTGGTGATCAGACTGTTGTCCTCACGCACACCAATCCCCGCCGCTTGATCGCCAATCACCCAGGAACCGATCAGCGTGTAGCTGTCACCGAACTTCGGCAGCGGCGCAAACTCTTGCAGAATGAACGGCGCATCGGTGTAGGGCCCGTCTTCTTTGACAATCAAGCCGTCAGTGGTTTGCAGCTCAATGTTGGCGCCTTCCCGGGAGAAAAACGGTTTGCGCACCCAGCCCTTGGGCACGGCGCTGGCCGGATCCGGATCGAGATGCGCCGCGAGCAGATTCGGATGACCCTTGTGCCATTCCCACAGCAGCGGCAACGCGCCTTTGTTCGACAGGATCGCCTTCCATGCAGGTTCGAAAAACTGCGTATCGCACTCGGCGATCGCCGCCCCGAACGGCTCGTGGAAAATGAACTCCCAGGCGTGCAGCTTGAACAGGTGCGGGATCCAGCGATCTTCCAGGTCGACGAAACGCCCTTCAGCCGTCAAGCCGATGTCTTCGATATCGATGTGGCGTGATTCGATGCCGACCTTCTCGGCGATCAAGCGCAGGTAATCCGTGGTGCCCTTGTCTTCGACCGAGTCTTTCATCGAGGCGAAGTAGAACGGCCGCTTGAGCTGTAATTCGGCGAAGGCCTGATGCAGCTTGGTGTCGATGCTGTTGAACTGGTCGGCATGGCTCGGCAGTGTGCCGCGCTCAATGCATTGCTCCAACCAGCCCCACTGAAACGCCGCGGCTTCGTAGAGGCTGGTCGGCGTGTCGTAGTTGAGTTCCAGCAGTTTCGCCGGGCCGTTGCCGTTGTAGGAAAAGTCCATGCGCCCGTACAGATGCGGATGACCTTCCAGCCAGGACGTGCGGATCATGTCGTAGTACGCTGACGGAATGCTCAGGCGATCCAGCAGTTCTTCGCTGTGCACCACGCGGTCGACCAGGTCCATGCACATCTCGTGCAGTTCGGCGGTCGGGTCCTCCAGATCGTTTTCGATCTGCGCAAGGCTGAACTGGTAGTAGGCGCTTTCGTCCCAGTACGGCTCGTCGTCGATGGTGTGGAACATGAAGCCGAGGCTCTCGGCCGTATGTTTCCAGTCGGGGCGCTCGGCGCAGTGGATCTTTTTCATGGTCAGCTGCTCGAGCGACCGGAACTGCTGCCCCAGCCACCCCAACCGCTGCGGGCGCTGGATTGACTGCCGAAGCCACCACGGGACGTCGAGGAAGCGACGTTGACCGGTTTGCTTTTGCTGCTCTCGTAGTCAGGCTGGCTGCGCGGCGCCGATTCGATTTTGCGGTACTGCTTCGAGGTGTCGTAGGTCTGGCGCGTGTCGCGGTCGCGGTAAACCGTGCGGTTGCTGTTGTTGCTCATCGCATTGCCGATCAACCATCCGCTCAGCCAGCCATTGCCGCCGCCACTGGAGGTGTGCGAGGTGCTTTGCACATTCTGCGCAGCGCTGGTGTCACCCGCCGGCATCTGCGCATTGGCGATGGCGTCGAGATTCTGCGCGGCTTCACCGGTTTGCGGCACTTTGAAACCGCCGAGTTTCGGCACGAAACGGCCGTCGGAATTTTTCTGGCACCAATCGGCGGCAAAGTCCGCGTCGCACTTGGCCTTGTCGTCGTACGCCGGGGCAATGCGCCGGTGTTCGGTCAATGCCGCCACGTAGGCGTTGGAGCAGACATCGGCCGCCACCTCGGCATCGACGCACTGTTCGACGCTCTGGAAATTGCGTGGCTGATCCACCGCCGCCGCTTCGCCGGAAATGGCCATGGCCACCGACGCCGCGAGAGACAACTGAACGTATTTGCTTCGTTTCATCTCAGGCTTCCTGCCGATCAGTTGGACGGTGTCATGCACGCTGCGTTGAGCATACCGACGCTGATTGCCACCGCAGCCACGTAGATGCCGGAGGCGATTTCTCCGTTGACGATGCGCTGGGAAGTGCCTTTGAGTACCAGGGTCGTGGCGAGGAACGCCAACAGCTGCACAACCGCAGCAATCACCGCCCAGAGCACGAAGTCGAGGACGTTGACCGAGTAGGCAATCACATTGCTGGCCGGAATCGCGAAGCCGATGATCGCACCGGCCAGTGCAACAGCAGCGGCGGTGTTGCCGTTGCGGATCAGCTCGAACTCCCTGTGCGGGGTGATGCGGGTGTAGACAAATTGGAACAGCATGAACAGCAAAACGGCGCCGATCAGGTAAACGACGAAACCCGTCAGCGCGGTCTTGTTCAGGGAAACGGCCAGCACTTCCAGCATGGAAAACTTCCTTATTTAAATGGGGCTCAGGTCAGTCGTGTACAGCGAAATACCCAGCGAAGAGCTCAGGCTGACGGTGCCTTCTTCGTCTTGCTCGACGGAGAACAGCAGCAGCTCGCGGCGATCGGTCAGGCCGGTTTCGCGGGCGTAAAGCATCGAGTGATGATTAATGGTGTAACTCTCATCCGGATTGACCACCTGTTCGGTCATCGGAACCAGTTCGGTCTGGCCTTGTTCGGTGCCCCACTCACGGGTGTATTCAATGCCTTCGTGGGTGTAGGTCGGCAGACCGATCAGACTGTTGGGGCCGGCCAGGCGCTGCAGCTCGGCGTCACTGTTGACCGTCACGTAGCTGAGGTAGTTGAACAGTGTGACCGACTCGACCTGGTCGTCACCGGTGACGTGGATTTGCACCCAGAAATCCTCGTCGTTCATGTAATAGCGGTGCAGTTTGTTGGACTGGCCGAGGTCGACCCAGCCGGCGCTCCAGATCGCCTGGTCGAAAGGCACACGCACTGAGGTCGAGCCGTCGAGCAGCAGCGCCAGGGTGGTGTCGAACCTGACGCCCTTGCCCTGGGCCATCCCGAGTGGGCCGCCGGCTGCGGTTGGCGTTGGCGCAGCAGCCTGCCAGTTGCTGGTGCCCAGCAAGTCTTTAAACCATCCCATGGGTACGTTCCTTGAAGCGGGTGGAGGTGTTCGTCAGCAAAAAAGCGTCGCTAGTGTACCGGGCTGAGCGTGAACGAGAAGTATGATTTCAAGCTGTAAACCACGTGGGAGCGAGCCTGCTCGCGAAGAGGGCGTGTCAGCCAACATTAATGTCGTCTGATATTCCGCTTTCGCGAGCAGGCTCGCTCCCACAGGTTTTTGCGTCGGTGCTTACTGAGCGGATTTTTGCTTCAGGCGCTCGAGGATGGCATTGGCGCTGCCCTCGTTCGGCGTGATGCCGGCGTCGCGCAGCTTGCGATCCAGGTCGTTGCCGGTCGAAGCATCGGCCAGCTCGTCCGCCGCACTCAGCTCGGCAGCACGTTGCTGCTGTTTGGCTTGCAGACGGTTCAGGGTACCGACGGCGGTTTCCAGTTTGCCGTTGGCGCCGCCGCTGGCGATGGACGCGCTGACCTGGGCTTTTTGTACGCTGTCACGGGCCTTGGCCATGTCCACTTGCTGGCGCAGGCTCTTGATCCGGGCTTCGGCCTTGTTGATGTCCTTGCGCATGTTTTCGGCGTAGGTGCCGAATTCGTCGCTCAGCTTCTTCTCGGCGGTCAGGTCGTTGGTCAGGGTCGAAATCGCTTCGGCCACTTCCATCGCCAGGTCTTCACGGCCGGCGTTCAGGGCCGAAACAGCCTTGGCTTCCAGATCCTTGATCTTGGCGTCGTACTCGCTGACGCGGTCGGCGGCCAGCTTGTGCTTGGCCATGATGGTCACCAACTCACGACGGGCGTTCGACAGCGCGGTGTCGGCGTCGCGGATTTCCTGGTCGAGAATGCGCAGGGCCTGTTGATCGACGATTGCTTCGCCGACTTCATTGGCGCCGCCGCGCAGTGCGGTGAACAACTTGCTCCAGATGGACTGAGTCATTGGATATTCCCTGTTGATTACTTGAAGAAGTGTTCGAAGGCTTCGCTCGCGCGCTGCACGTTGTCGACCAGGGTTTTCACCTCGGTGACGACGTTGGTCAGGCTCGAGTCGGCGCTGAGGGCGCCAAACATGTTGTAAACGGTCTGCCCGTTCGGCATCGACTCGATACCGATCGACGACAGCGGGAACATTTCCCGGCTGCGCAGCACGGCGTCGTTGAAGGCGCGCACGTCGGTGATCGAATCGATGTCCACCAGCACGGTGTCGACGATGATCTGCTGACCGGCCAGGGCGATGTGAATTGGCAGACCGCCGAATTCGTTCATTTCCAGCTTGATGCTGGGTTCGGAGCTCTGGATCAGAGACAGCGTGATCTCTTGCGAAGCCACCTCGTCCAGTGCCTTGAGGGCGTTGAAGAGGCTATCGATGTTCCAGTTGTTGCCTGCGCTCATGTAATTCTCCGACATGAATGAGCCAGCCAGAATCGGTTGGCGTAGCTGTTGCTCCATTTGCTTGAGCAAGCTTCGGTTTTCCGGAAGCACCCAAGTTTCGTGTTTCACATAACCGGCAGCCGCCAGGCCCGCGCGCATCTGCTTCATATAAAAGCTCGACGGTTTCTTCGCGGACGGTTTCGAGCGCTCTCCCTTTGGATTCTCTGACTTTGCTGCGGGGGAGGGGCTTTTCATGGCTGTGACTCCGTTATGAACATCTCACGCGTGAGCCACACTACAACCAATTCAAAGTGCCATCAATGGCTCACGCGTGAGATTTTTTCGGCGCACGCAAAAACGCCCGCAGCGAGGCGGGCGCAGGTTTTTGCAAAGTGTTTCCCGTGGCTTAGCGATGGAGGAACTCGTCGGTCGAAACCACGCTGGCGTAGGCAAAACCGAGTGCCGACATAAACGCCGCGTGGACATGCGCCGCCGGCACCGTCAGGCCGTTGAACTCCAGGTCACGGCTGGCGCAGGCGTCGTGAATTACCGTGACGGCATAGCCCAAATCCGCCGCCGCGCGGGTGATGCCGTCAACACACATGTGGCTCATGCTGCCGACCACCACCAGTTCCTTGATGCCTCGTTCATCAAGGATGGCTTGCAGTTCGGTTTCGCGGAACGAGTTGACGAAATGCTTGAGCACCACCGGTTCGCCGTCGCGGTTGAGCACTTTCGGATGCAGCTTGGCGCCGTCCGATCCCGGGGTGAAAAACGGTGCGTCCGACGAGGTGAATTCGTGGCGGATGTGCACCACCGAATCCCCCGCTTCACGGAAGGCCGCGATCAGTCGCGCGGCATTGTCGGCGGCGGCGTCGGCACCGGCCAGCGGCCACTTGCCTTGGGGGAAGTAGTCGTTCTGGATATCGACTACGATGAGCGCTTGCTTGGCCATGGGTGTGTCCTCGATGGATTGGCTGGAAGTGGCTTCAGTATTGGCCCTGCCGGACGATTCGAGGATTGGCCGCACCGACAATAGACAGGGGAAAACTGACAATGGGCGCAGAAAAGGCCGCCATCGCCGAACTGGCTGTGCTGATTTATCCCGGCGCGCAGATGGCGGCAGTGCATGGCCTTACCGACCTGTTCGCAGTGGCCAACCGGATCGCTGCCGAGCATCAGGCTGCGCAGTTGCCGTTACTGCGGGTCAGCCATTGGCAGGTCGAAGGTGATCGGGCGCCGCAACGGGTTTTCGACACTCAACCTGGCTTCGAAAGCGGGTTGCATGCGGTACTGATTCCGCCGTCCATTGGTGGCTTCTGCGCAGCGCAAGTGCCCACCGGGCTGCTGCGCTGGCTGCGTGATCAGCACGCCAGCGGCGCGACTCTCGGCGGCGTTTGCGTGGGGTCATTGATGCTGGCCGAAAGTGGTCTGCTCGACGGCCGCAGCGCCACCACGCACTGGACGTCGGCCAACGCCTTCGCCGAGCGTTATCCGAACATCAAACTCAAGGCGGATACGCCGATTGTCGATGACGGCGATCTGATCACCACGGCAGGACTGATGGCCTGGTCGGAGCTGGGTTTGCGACTGGTCGATCGTTTGCTCGGGCCGAGCATCGCCACCGGTACCGCGCGCTTTCTGGTCATCGAACACAGCGACAGCGCCAGCGAGTGCGGCAGCAATTTTGCACCCCTGCTCAGTCATGGCGACGCCGCCATTCTCAAGGTTCAGCATTGGTTGCAAAGCACCGGTGCGACGGATGTTTCGCTGAGCGTTATGGCCGAGCGTGCGGGGCTTGAGGAGCGTACCTTCCTGCGCCGTTTCCGTGCGGCAACCGGGTTGAAGCCGACCGAATATTGTCAGCATCTGCGGGTGGGCAAGGCGCGGGAGATGCTCGAGTTCACCAACGGCACGATTGATCACATTGCCTGGACGGTGGGCTATCAGGATCCGGGGGCGTTTCGGGCGATCTTCAAGAAGATCACCGGGCTGGCGCCGAGTGATTATCGAGGGCGGTTTGGTGTGACCCCTCCAGTGAAACCACCCATTACCTGAGTGGGAGGGGGCTTGCTCCCGAATAGGGCGTGGCAGTCAGCATTGATGTCGGCTGATACACAGCTTTCGGGAGCAAGCCCCCTCCCACAAAAGGATCTGCATGATGCCGGGAATCGTGCAATTTGCCGGAGATTTGCGGCTCGTCGTGCAGATTGAAACGGGCGCGGTGCCATCACTCTTTCGGCAAGCAGTTGATTCGTAGGCGTTTTACACAGGCAACCCGTTGGCCTGATCTCTGCACCCCTCTGCACTACATTCACCGCGCCGCTGAAAGGGGAAACGCATGACCCCGATAACGAGCAAAAAACAGGTCGTAGCCCTTTCGGTGCGTGCCGCCGCGCCACAGCATGAAGTACAGACAAACAAGGCCCTGGCCCGATGGTTGGCGCAGATTCTCGGGTGCAAATTCGGCGGCAGTTATGACCCCGAGAAACATCGCGACCGTGACCTCTATCTGTTACCGACGCAAACCATTGTCGGTGCTGCTCATGCTCACGAATTGGGCATCAAAGGCCCGGCTGATTTGTGGGGCGGCTACGTCGAGCATGATTTCATCTGTACCAAAGCCATCAGCCACGGCCTGCGCAGCCACCAGGCCCACGCGCCACAAGGTTGGTCGCCGCTGTTTTCCGAGCGCGTGCGCAACGTGGTGCTCGATGGCCTCAGCGTATTTGCCCTCGACGATGCGCGGCCCGCCGCCGAGCATTTGTTGTACAGCGGGCCGATTCGTTTGAAGCCGGTTCACGCCTGCGCCGGTCGCGGTCAGGAAGTGATCAAGAGCCTCGACGCCTTCGACGAAATCCTTGCCCGGCCTGAAGCCGAAGCACTGTTCAGCGAAGGCGTGGTGCTGGAGCAGGATTTGAGCGACGTCATCACCCATAGCGTCGGCCAGTCATTCATCGGCGACAAGGTGCTGAGCTACTGCGGTGATCAATACTTGACCAAGGATGCTGATGGCGAAGACGTCTACGGTGGCTCGAATCTTTTGGTCGTACAGGGCGGCTACGAGGATTTGCTGGCGCTGGATCTGCCGGATGACGTGCGTCTGGCCATCGAGCAGGCGCAGGTTTTCGACAGCGCTGCCGATGAAGCCTACCCTCGGTTCTACGCCTCACGGCGAAATTACGACATCGCCCAGGGGCTGGACAGCAACGGCAAAAGCCGCAGCGGCGTCCTCGAACAATCCTGGCGCATGGGCGGCGCCAGCAGCGCGGAAGTGGCGGCGCTGCAAAGTTTCGTCAACGACCCGACGATGCGCGCGATCCGTGTGTCTTCGATGGAAACCTATATCGACCAGCCGTTGCCGGCGGACGCCATCGAGGTGTATCGCGGCCCGGCCGAGAACAGCGAATTTCTCCTCAAATACGTAACGGTCAAATCTTATGACGGCTAGAAGCGAAAGCATTCAAATCGACATTGATGATGAACAGATGAGCGGGACATTTCTCAGTCCCAAATCGAAAGTGCCGGGGGTGTTGTTTGTCCACGGTTGGGGCGGTAGCCAGGAGCGCGATCTGGAACGGGCCAAAGGCATCGCCGGCCTCGGCTGTGTGTGTCTGACCTTTGACTTGCGTGGCCACACGGGCGGCACCGGGATTGCGCTGACTCGAGTCAGCCGCGAAGACAATCTGCGCGATTTGCTGGCGGCCTATGACCGCTTGCTTTCACACCCGGCGCTCGACACGTCGGCGATCGCCGTGGTCGGCACCAGTTATGGCGGTTATCTGGCCGCAATCCTCACATCTTTACGCCCTGTGCGCTGGCTGGCGCTGCGGGTGCCGGCGCTGTATCGCGATGAGCAATGGCACACGCCCAAGCGCGACCTGGACAAGGCTGACCTGCGTGATTATCGCGGCTCGCTGGTGCGCGCCGACAGCAATCGGGCGCTGCATGCCTGCTCGCAATTCACCGGAGACGTTTTGCTGGTGGAATCGGAAACCGATGACTACGTGCCGCACGCGACGATCATGAGCTATCGCGCGGCGTGCCAGCAGACACACTCGCTGACCCATCGGATCATTGATGGTGCGGATCATGCGTTGAGTGAGCCGGTTTCGCAGCAGGCTTACACGTCTATTCTGGTCGACTGGATTACCGAAATGGTCGTTGGCGAGCGGTTGAGCATTATCCAGTCTTCATAGGCAGTGGTGTTCTCTCGGACGCCTTCGCGAGCAGGCTCGCTCCCACAGGGGGCGCATTTCAAATGTGGGAGCGAGCCTGCTCGCGAAGAGGCCGGCAACTGCAAAACAGAATCAGGACGGTGTTTTCTGGATCCGCAACGACTTGGCCTTCGCCTCCACCAATAAATACATCACCAGCGTAATCAGCAACGGCAGCAGAAAATAAATCGCCCGATATGCCAGCAACCCCGCCACCAGACTGCCCCGCGACGCCTCATGTTGCAGCAGCGCAACGAACACCGCTTCCAGCACCCCAAGCCCTGCCGGGATATGCGTGATGACTCCGGCAATCGCACTGATCAGCAACACGCCGAGCACCAACGGATAGTCGAGTTTGCCCGGCAGCAGGGTGAAGATCACTGCCGCCATCAACGACCAGTTCAACGCGCCCAGCAGCAGTTGCAACACCGCCATGCGCAGCGACGGCAGATTGATCTCCACACCACGGATCGACCATTCGCGACGTTTGGAAAACTGACACGCCGCGAGATAGCCGGCGCTGATCAGCAGCAGCACCACACCGATGCCTTGCAGCGCCGTGGTGCTGACTTTCCAGCCCGGCGGCATGCTCACCAACCCGCTGCTGAAAACGACGCCGGCGATGGTCATGTAGCCGAACCAGTTGGTCGCCAGGCTCAGGCCGAGAATCTTGGCGATGTTGCTTTTGCTCACGCCCAGTCGTGAGTACAGCCGATAACGCATGGCGATCCCGCCGACCCATGCGCTGAGGTTGAGGTTGAACGCGTAGCTGATGATGCCTACCGGCAAGATCTGCTTCCAGGTCAGGTCCTGACGGATGTAGGTACGGCCGATCAGGTCGAAACTGGCATAGGTGAGAAAGCTCAGCAGGGTCAGGCTGGCGGCGATGATCAGCGTACGCACCTTGAAATCGGCAAGGGTTTGCAGCACTTCGGCCCATTCGATACGCCGGGCGAACATCGTCAGCAGCACGATCAGCGCCAGGAAAAACAGTACGGTCAGCGGACGCTTCCATTTGCTCCAGCGTGAGTGAGTCGCTGGCGCCGAATGCGCAGACGCAGTGGCTTCGGAGCGGCTCATGAGTGATCACCTCGAAACGGCTTGAGCCTGGGTTTGTGCGCCGGCAGCCAACCGGCCATCGCCGGAAAATGCCGCAGAAAGTGGAACACCAGAAAACCCACGGTCATGTGCCAGATGCGTCCACGCGGCGACTTGCCAGCGTCCATGGCTTTGCAGTGGTTCTGGCTGAGGTCTTCGAGGCGGCGGAACAGTTCCTGATTGAACGCGCGATCGCGGATCAGCACGTTGGCTTCCAGGTTGAGCGACAGGCTCAGCGGGTCGAGATTGCTCGAGCCGACGGTGCTCCATTCGTCATCCACCAACGCGACTTTGCCGTGCAGCGGACGTTGGCAATATTCGTGAATCTGCACGCCGGCCTTGAGTAAATAGTCATAAGTCATGCGCGCCGCGAGTTTGGCCACCAGCATGTCCGGCTGGCCTTGCAGGATCAGCCGCACCTCTACGCCGCGCCGTGCCGCGTTGCGGATCTCGCGCAGCAAGCGATAGCCGGGAAAAAAGTAGGCGTTGGCAATCACCACGCGACGCTTGGCGCGGCGTAACACCTGCAAATACACGTCTTCGATATCGCTCCTGTGCTGGTCGTTGTCACGAAACACCAGGCGCACCTGGCCGTCGTGATCGCTGAACGCCATTTCGGCGCGACGCTGGCGCCGGCGTTGCCACCAGAACCTCGCGCGTCCGGGGCGGCCGCTTTGCAGCAAGGCGAAATGATGAATGTCCGCCACCGCCGGGCCCTGGATTTCGACCGAATAATCCTGCTTGGCTTCCGGGCCGAAATCGGCCAGATGGTCGCCGGAGAAATTGATCCCCCCAATGAACGCGATCAGGCCGTCTACCACCACAATCTTGCGATGCAAACGGCGGAACCAGTTGGTCCGAATGCCCAAATGTTTGGGGGCCGGATCAAACATCTGCAGATGCACTCCGGCCTCGCTCAATGCGGCGAGGTAACCGGTGGTCAGCTCGCCACAGCCGAAGCCGTCGAGGCTGACGGTGGTGCGCACGCCACGGCGGGCGGCATCGATCAGAATCTCCTGCAACTCCTTGCCGACCTTGTCTTCGAAAACGATGAAGGTCTCCAGCAGGATCTCACTCTTGGCCGCACGCATCGCTGCGAACACGCGGGGGAAATATTCCTCGCCGTTTTCCAGCAACTCGATACGGTTGTTGCCCTGCCAGACATACTCGACATCGACCTGGCCGGGTTGGCGTACCGGCGGGTTGATGCTGACCGGTTCCACGGCGGATTTCTCCAGCGGTGCGCTGTTCATAGTTCGATCTCCACCGATAACGGTGCGTGGTCGGAAAGGTGGGACCAAGGCCGATTGGCCAGGACTTTCGGCTGGCTGGCCTTGAGGTTGCGCACGTAGATGCGGTCAAGCCGCAGCGTCGGTAATCGCGCCGGAAAGCTGCGCGCCGGTTTGCCTTGGTGCTCGGCGAACACTTCGCGCAGGCCGCAGGGCTTTAGTAGCGCGTCGGCGCGCTGGCGCCAGTCGTTGAAGTCGCCGGCGACAATCACCGCAGCGTCGTCCGGCAGCTCGGCCAAGCGTTGCATGAGCAAGTTCAGCTGTTCGTTGCGATGGCTTTCGCGCAGGCCCAAATGCACGCAAATCGCATGCACTTCCGTGCCGTCGCCGGGCAGGCGCAGCACGCAATGCAACAAGCCACGGTTTTCGTGGCCGCTGATCGATACGTCGAGGTTGTCGTGGCGGATGATCTGGAATTTCGACAGCAGCGCATTGCCGTGATCGCCCTCGGGGTACACCGCGTTGCGCCCGTAGGCGAATTGCGGCCAGAGGCTGTCGGCAAGAAATTCGTACTGCGGCATCGTCGGCCAATTGGTGTAGCGCTTGGGATGATGCTCGTGGGTGCCGTGAACTTCCTGCAAAAACACCACGTCCGCCGCCACGCTGCGCACGGCCTCGCGCAACTCCGGCAGGATGAAACGCCGGTTGAGTGCGGTGAAGCCCTTGTGGGTATTGACCGTGAGTACGGTGAAACTGCGTACCGATGGCGCAACGACGGAACCTTCGTCGGTGAAGCCAACCGGCTCTGAAATACTCATGCCAACATTCCTTCGCCAGCGGGTTCTCCGGGAGTGGTTGTCAGGTCTTCATCGAGGTCGAATCGATGCAGCAAGTTGCGTGCGTCGTAGGGCGCACGCACTTTGATGTCGTTGTCGAAATAGCAGAACACTTCGCGGGATTTGCGCGCGCGCGGTTTCAGACGCGGGGCGATCAGGTGGGCATCTTGCGGTTGCTGGCCGTGATGCCAGGCATCGATGCGATCGGCCCAGCGTTTGAGCGCTGGCGCGGTATAGCCGCTGGCATAAAGCTCTTCGGCGCCGTGCAGGCGCAGATAGACGAAGTCACTGGTGAGGTCTTCGCGGTATGGCCATTTACCGGCGGTGTCGGCGATCACCAGTGCTGTGTTGTAGCGTTTCAACATCCGCACGAAGTCGGCGTCGATAAAGCTTTCATGGCGAATTTCCACCGCGTGACGCAGCGGTTTTTTGCGCCAGGCTTTCATGCTGGCGTGGCCGTGCAAGTGGCCATCGTGCTGGTGGGCGAGGGTGGCGGCGGCTTCAGTGTCGTGGGGTAGCAGGGCGAGGAAGTGCTCGAAGCGTTCGGCGTCGAATTTGAAGTTCGGCGGGAACTGCCAAAGGATCGGCCCGAGCTTTTCCTTCAGTTCAAGAATGCCGGAGGCGAAGAAGTTCGCCAGCGGTTTTTCGATCTCGCGCAGGCGACGGATATGGGTGATGAACCGTGGTGCCTTGACGCTGAAGACGAAGTCGTCGGGTGTTTCGGCGTACCACTGGGCGTAGCGCTCCGGCCGTTGCAGGGCGTAGAACGATCCATTGATCTCGATGCTGTTGACCGCCCGTGATGCGAACTGCAATTCGCGTTTCTGGGCCAGTCCCTTTGGGTAGAAATCCCCGCGCCACGGCTCGTAGCGCCAGCCGGAAATACCGATGTGAATCGTCGCCATGCCGCCCTCCCGTCGAAAGTCCTCGTACAGCCTCTGTCTGTTGATGACTGCGGGCGGTTCGGGAAAGTTTCGACGGTATTACCGACGGTACATTTTCGAGAGCAGCGTGAATCCCAATGTGGGGGCGGGCTGGCTCGCGAAGGCGGTGGGTCAGCCCAAGGATATGCTGAATGACACCACGCCTTCGCGAGCAAGCCCGCTCCCGCAGGGATTTGTAATCCACCATGAGATTTGCGCTGGCTCTGGCCCGTCTCCGCGAAGTTCCTATTCGTCAGGGAGAGGGCCAGGGTGAGGGGCTCGTGAACTTGCCGCCCAAATATCGATCAGTTCCTTACAGGTTCAGCCACGGGAGATCGGAGTTTTGTCCAGGTTCAGGATCGCTATTCTGCTAGGAGCATTGTTGTTTCTCGGTGCCAGTGAAATCGACGCCGCCGCGCTGCCGGGTCTTCCTGCCGCCACAGAGGAGGCGGCCAAACCCGAACCGATTGTCCAGGGCGGATTGCTCGGCGCCATCAGTTCGAGCATTGACGACGTTCAAGACAAGCTCGACCTCAACGAACACCTGGTCGACGCCTGGCGCCTGCGTGCCGACCGCGCGGCCGACGAAGTCGACAAACTGGTCAACCAGCCGTCGAACCGCTCAGGCTGGAGCGTCGGTGGAGACTTCCTGATGCTGTCAGGTGTGTGGCTTGGCACCTTTGCATTGCTGACCGTGCTCGGCAGCCTGTCGGCCAAACGTCTGCGCGAAAGTCGCTGGTTTCGCACGCGCCAGCGCAGTCAGGATCTGCTCGGCTACCTGCTGCCCTACACCGTACCGGCACTGATCTGTCTACCGCTGACGTTGTACGTCAGCCACTTCTTGCAGGCCTCCGTCGGTCGCGCGCTGGCGCTGTGTTTTGCCTACGCGACCAGCAGCGGCATCTTTTCCACGTCGATGCTGCTGTGCGTGGTGGTGATGTTCAACGTCGGCCACAAACGCCCGGCCGCGCGGATCATTCGCGATTACTGCCCGCGTCCGCTGTTTCTGATCGGCTTTCTCGCCGCCCTCAGCGATGCACTGACCAGCCCGCAGATCGCCCGGCAACTGGGCGGCAATATCACCAGCAGTGTCGCGGTGTTCACCGGGCTGATTGCCTCGGTCATCTTTGGCTTGCTGGTGATTCGTCTGCGCCGCCCGGTGGCGCATCTGATCCGTAATCGACCGCTGGCCCAGCGCCTGAAACAGCCGTCATTGCAGGAGTCACTGCGGATTTTTTCCGGGTTGTGGTACTGGCCTATCGTGCTGATGGTGCTGGTGTCGGCGGTGAGTCTGATCGGCATTGGCGAAGACAATCAAAAAGCCCTGCGTTGCGCGCTGTTCACTACGGTTCTGCTGATTGGCACGGTGTTTCTCAGCACCATCCTCCAGCACTTGTTCAAGTCGCGTAAAGCCGCAGCGCTTCAGCGCAGCAGCGCCTACAAAGAGCGGTTTCTCAGCCTGTTGCACGCCTTGCTGCGGATCGTCATCGCGATTGCTTTCATCGATATCCTCGGTCGGATCTGGGGCGTGTCGCTGCTCGATTTCGCCCAGAGCAGCACGGTTGGCCGGGCGATCAGCAATGCCCTGAGCAGCATCGGTCTGATCTTCCTGGTGACGTGGCTGCTGTGGGTGGTGCTCGACACGGCGATTCAGGAAGCGCTGAAACCTCCGGTCAGCAAACGTGCGGCGCGCCAGCCCAGCACCCGGGTGAAAACCATCCTGCCGCTGCTGCGCAACGCGATCAAAATCATCTTGGTGGTGATCTGCGCGATCACCACCATGGCCAATCTGGGGATCAACGTGGCGCCGTTACTGGCCGGTGCCGGCGTGGTCGGTCTGGCCATCGGTTTCGGTTCGCAGCAGTTGGTTCAAGACGTGATCACCGGTTTGTTCATCATCATCGAAGACACCCTGTCGATTGGCGATTGGGTCGTCCTCGATTCCGGGCATGCCGGCACGGTGGAAGGGCTGACCATCCGCACCCTGCGCCTGCGTGACGGCAAGGGTTTTGTGCACTCGGTGCCGTTCGGCCAGATCAAGGCGGTGACCAATCAATCACGGCAATTTGCCTTTGCGTTCTTCTCGGTGCAGTTCACTTATGACACCGATGTGGAAAAGGCCATCGAGTTGATCCGCGAGACCGGCGATTCGATCCGTGAAGACCCGTTCCTCAAGTACAACCTGCAAGGGCCGCTGGATGTGTTTGGGGTGGACAGGATGGATCTTAACGGCGTGGTGCTGACGGCGCAGTTCCGCACGGTGTCAGGTGGGCAATATGCGGTGAGCCGGGCGTTCAACCAGCGTTTGAAGAAGCTTGTGGATAACTGTCCGTGGGTGCATTTTGCGCAGACTTATCCACAGCAGGTTTTGTTGCCCAAGCGTCAGCCGGCAGATGATGTGACGCCGGAGCAGCCCTCAGTGGTGTTGCCGCAGCAATCGCCGATTCAATAGCGATTTATCGGGTGGCGCCGCCGGCCACTTCGCGAACAGGCCCGTTGCAACACTACAAATCCCGGCCATCGACACTTTACGGGTGACGGTTGCGCACTAAACCCGCAAAATGCAACGATTCCGGCAATGATCGACGACGGCACCACAAGTCCCGTCGCCAAAGCCATCGTTCCTATCAGACTGGGCCTGCTGACTCTATGCGAATGCGCCTTATGTTACTGGGCGGCGGAAATGCCCTTGGGCAGGCGCTGATTCGCCTCGGTGCGGAAGAAGACATCGGTTTCCTCGCCCCCCGCCCGCCCGAAGACGGCTGGGATGCCGCGAGCCTGACGCAACTGCTCGACGACACCCGTCCCGATGCGTTGATCAATCTCGCCTACTATTTCGACTGGTTCCAGGCCGAGACTGTCAGCGAAAGCCGCATGGCCGGGCAAGAGCGCGCCATTGAGCGTCTGGCCGAACTGTGCCAACACCACAACATCGTCCTCGTGCAGCCATCCAGTTATCGGGTGTTCGACGGCTCGCGTGCCACCGCCTACAGCGAAAAAGACGAACCGGTGCCCTTGGGTCTGCGCGGTCAGGCACTGTGGCGGATCGAACAAAGTGTTCGCGCCACCTGCCCGCAGCACGTATTGCTGCGTTTCGGCTGGCTGCTCGACGACAGCCCCGATGGCACCCTGGGACGTTTCCTCGCCCGCGCCGAACAACCGGAAGAATTGCTCATGGCCGATGATCGACGGGGCAATCCGACCCCGGTCGACGACGCCGCACGGGTGATTATTTCGGTGCTCAAGCAACTCGACTGCGCGGCGCCGCTGTGGGGTACTTATCACTACGCCGGCCACGAAGCGACCACACCGCTGGCGCTGGGCCAGGCGATTCTGACCGAGGCCCGCAGCCTGCACGCACTGGCCATCGAAGCACCGACCGCCCAGGCTCACGCCGCGCGGCCGGACGCTGCCCAGGAACCGCAACACGCGGTGCTCGCCTGCAAGAAAATTCTGCACACTTTCGGGATCAAGCCACGCGCCTGGCGTGCCGCACTCCCGGGCTTACTGGATAGGTTTTATCGTCATGGCTGAAGGCCCTGTATTAATCACCGGTGGCGCCGGTTTCATTGGCTCGCACCTCACCGATGCCTTGCTCGCCAAGGGCCACTCGGTACGCATTCTGGATGATCTGTCGACCGGCAAGCGCAGCAACCTGCCGCTGGACAATCCTCGGGTTGAACTGATTGTCGGCGATGTCGCCGACGCGACGCTGGTCTCCAAGGCGATGCAAGGTTGCAGCGCTGTCGCGCATCTGGCGGCCGTGGCCTCGGTACAGGCGTCAGTGGATGATCCGGTGAAGACTCACCAGAGCAACTTCATCGGTACGCTAAATGTCTGCGAAGCCATGCGTCTGTGGGGGGTTAAACGTGTGTTGTACGCCTCCAGTGCGGCGGTGTACGGCAACAACGGCGAGGGCGAGTCGATTGACGAAGACACGCCAAAGGCTCCGCTGACGCCTTATGCTTCGGACAAACTGGCCGGCGAGCATTACTTCGACTTCTACCGCCGCCAGCATGGTCTGGAACCGGCGATTTTCCGCTTCTTCAACATCTTCGGCCCGCGTCAGGATCCGTCCTCACCGTATTCCGGGGTGATCAGCATCTTCAGCGAACGCGCGCAGAAAGGCCTGCCGATCACCGTGTTCGGCGATGGCGAGCAGACGCGCGACTTCCTCTATGTCGAAGATCTGGTTGACTTGTTGGTGCAGGCGATCGAAAAGCCTGAAGTGGAAGTCGGCCCGGTGAACGTCGGCTGGAATCAGGCGATGAGCCTCAAGCAGATGCTTGCGGAACTGCAAAAGGTCGTTGGCGAGTTGCCTCCCGTCAGCTACGGTTCGGCACGCTCCGGCGACATCCGCCACTCGCGGGCGAACAACGCTCGTTTGCTGGAGCGTTTCACGCTGCCAGAGCAGACGCCGATGAGCGTTGGGCTGGCTCGGTTGCTCGGAAAATAGCATTACCGCAGACATGAAAAAGGCGCCTTTTGACAGGCGCCTTTTTCACGGCCGGAATATGTCGCTGTTCCTGTGGCGAGGGGCGTTTGCCCCGGTCAACCGCAAAGCAGTTGCCGTCAGTTCAAGCTGCTCACCACAAAGCCTCATTCACCACCACGTGAACGTTCGTTAAATCGGCTTAGAACTTATAGCCCAAACCCACCATGTAGATGAACGGATCAACATCCACGTTCACCCGTGCCCGAGTACCCGGCGCCACGGCGTTGTTCTCCACAGTCGCGCGAGTATCGATGTCGATGTAGCGCACCTGGGCGTTGAGCATGATGTTGTCGGTCAGCATGTAATCCGCACCGACCTGCCAGGCCAGACCCCAAGAGTTTTTCGCCTTGAAGTTGCTGAAGCCGTTGGACTGCGCCTCACTGCCGACGTGTTCGTCGTAGATCCAAGTGTAGTTGATACCGCCACCGACATACGGTTGGAACGGCGACTTCGAATCCAGCGGGTAGTAGACGACGCTGAGGGTCGGTGGCAGGTGTTTCAGCGTACCGAGCTTGCCATTGGCCGCTGGCAGGGCAGTGCCTTTGATCTTCACGTCATGTTCAAACGGGGTGGCGGCCAGCAACTCGATGCCGACGTGGTCAGTGAGCATGTAGGCGAAGTTCAGGCCCAGTTGAGTGTCGCTGCTCATGGTCGCCTTGCCGCCCAGATTGGTGCCGCTCAACGGGCCCTGATCGACCTTGACGTTGGAGCTGTCAGCCTTCGGGTTGACGGTGATTGCACCGGCACGGATCAGGATGTCACCGGCATCGTGAGCGTGGGCGAGCGGGGCTGCGAGCGCGAGGGCAACCAGCGAGGCGCTGAGCAAGGACTTGTTCATGGGGGCTCCGAAAGGACGTTAAAAGTTTCTGATGTCCTATGGTACGAAGCCAACTGATACGGTCTTTTGACTCAGCTCAATGAAACAGTGAAGGAGCGGGTTTTTGTGGAGCCTTTGCCGGCCTCTTCGCGAGCAGGCTCGCTCCCACCCTGGAAGGTGATCACCTGTGGGAGCGAGCCTGCTCGCGAAGACGATGGATCAATCAACACAAAACTGCCGGATTCACTCCGGCAGCTCATACACATAAATCTTGTCGGCATCCATTTGATACCCGGCATCCGCCAGTTCGCTGCTCGACGCTTTGACCTGCAACGGCCCCTCGACCCAATACGGCTGATACAGCTCATCAAGCTTCACGCCCAACTCGCTTTTCACATGCACGATCTGATTCGACGGCGGTGGCGGTACGTGGATGCAGGCGCCGAAATACGGCACCAGCAAAAAGTCCGTGGTGCGTCCTTCTTCATTCACTTCCAGCGGCACGATGTAACCCGGCAGACGGATGTTCTGACCGTCGAGGCCCTTGACCACCGGTGCGTTCGGCATGTCCTGTTTCGCGGCTGGCGCGGATTCGGCCGACAGCGCATCGCTCATCTTCGACAGATCGTGCAGCGGGGTCATGTTCGGCACTTCCGGCGCGGCGTCCGGCGGGATCATTTCCGACCAGGTCAAATCTTTCGGCGCTGCCGCCCACACGGGCAGGGCAACCAGCAACAGCAGCGCAAGCAAGGCGCGGGGCATGGGGAACATCCTCATAAACGGATCGACAGGCCATCGGCCAAGGATTGGCGATACGCGCGCCAGGCCGGCACGCTGCCCATCAGCAGCGCGGCCGCCAGAATGCCACCGAGCAGCGTCCATTCATACTCGCTCGGCCACGCCAGCGGCAGGAACAAACCGTAATTGGCCTGCACATAACCTTGGGCAGCGGCGATGCCGATGTACAACAGCGCCAGGCCGGCGATCACCCCGGTCAGTGCCAGCGCAAAGGCTTCCAGCACCAACAGGCTTGCGATGTGCCATGGCCGCGCACCGACCGAACGCAGAATCGCCATCTCGCGGCGACGTTCATTGAGGCTGGTGAGAATCGCTGTGAGCATGCCGATCAACCCGGTCAACACCACGAACAGCGAGACCACGAACAGCGCTTTTTCAGCGGTGCTCATCAGGCTCCACAATTCCTGCAACGCCACGCCCGGCAGGATCGCCAGCATCGGTTCGTCACGGAATTCGTTGATCTCGCGTTGCAGCGCGAAAGTGGAAATCTTGCTGTTGAGCCCAAGCATGAACGCGGTGATGGCTTGCGGCGTCAGGTCCATGTTGCGCGCCTGATCCGCCGTGATGCGGCCGTTGCCCCGCGCCGGAACGCCGTTGTGCCAATCGATGTGAATTGCCTCCATACCGCCGAGGCTGATGTGCAACGTGCGATCCACCGGGGTGCCGGTGCGCTTGAGAATGCCGACCACGGTGAACGGTTTGTCGTCGTGCTTGACCAGACTGATTGCCGCCACACCGTGAGCCAGCACCAGTCTGTCGCCGAGCTTGTAATGCAGCGCTTCGGCGACTTCGGCGCCGAGCACCACTTCGAATGGATCGGTGGCAAAGGCACGACCGTCGGCCAAGGCCAAGTGTTGCTGACGACCATACTGGTAATGCTCGAAGTAGGCTTCGGTGGTGCCCATCACCCGATAACCGCGATGGGAATCGCCGAGGGACATCGGGATCGCCCACTTCACTTTCGGGTTATTGGCGAAGTGTTCGAAGCTGTCCCAACGGATATTGTTGGTGGCGTTGCCGATACGGAATACCGAGTACAGCAAGAGGTTCACCGAACCGGAACGGGCGCCGACAATCAGGTCGGTGCCGCTGATGGTGCTGGCGAAACTGGCTTTAGCCTCGGTGCGCACCCGTTCGACGGCGAGCAGCAAGCAGACCGACAGGGCGATGGCGAATGCGGTAAGCAACGCGGTGAAGCGGCGGTTGGCCAGACTGGCCATGGCCAGACGAAACAGATACATCTCAGACCTCGGCAGACGTGGCGGCGCGATTAAGTTCGGCCAGGGACAGGTGACGGTCGAACAGCGGCGCCAGGCTCTGGTCGTGGCTGACGAACAGCAGGCTTGAACCGGCCTCGCGGCATTCGGCGAACAAGAGGCGGATGAAATTTTCCCGGGCGTCGTAATCCAACGCAGAAGTTGGCTCGTCAGCGATCACCAGCTCCGGTTGGCCGATCAAGGCACGGGCGGCGGCAACCCGTTGTTGCTGGCCGATCGACAGCGAATCGGCGCGGCGACTGAGGAGGCTTTCGTCCTTCAAACCCAGGTGGGCGAGCAGGGTGGCGGCGGCTTGGTCGACGCTGCCGTGACGCTGCTTCGCCCGTTCGGCGCGCAATTTGGAGAAGTGGCAGGGCAGTTCGACGTTCTCGCGTACCGAGAGAAACGGCAGCAGGTTGAACTGCTGGAAGATGTAGCCAGTGTGATCGACGCGGAAGGTATCGCGGGCGCCAGCAGACAGGGCAGTCAGTTCCTGGCCGAGCAGGCGGATGCTGCCGCGATCAGGTTTCTGCACACCGCCGAGCAGGCCCAGAAGGGTGGTCTTGCCGCTGCCGCTGGGGCCTTTGAGGAACAGGGTTTCACCCGCTTCCAGGCGAAACCCCGGGATGTCCAGCAGCGGCGGGTGGCCGGGCCAACTGAAGCCCAGGTCGGACAGTTCGATGAGTGCTTGGGTCATGGCGCCGATTTCATGGAAATGAACACTTAACCCCTGTGGGAGCGGGCTTGCTCGCGAATACGGTGTGTCAGTCAACATAGATTTGTCTGATTCACCGTATTCGCGAGCAAGCCCGCTCCCACAGGGGATTTTTCGGTGTGATCAGAACTTCAGCGCAGCAGCCTTGGCCGTCACTTCGGTGCCTTGCTGGCCGCTGGCGCTGATCAGTTGTACCTGAATTTTCTGGGTCGCCGGAAAGGTGTTGAAAATGTTCGCCAGATCCAGCGTCTTCAATGCGCCCGGAGCGGCGCACTTGAACTGATAGTGCGCGTGGATTTCGCTGTGATCGTGGTGATGCGCGTGGCCGTCCTTGTCCGCTTCATCGTCGTCGTGATCATCGGCATCCGGCTTGTCACCGAACAACGGGCTCTCCAGCTCCTGACTGACCACTTTGCAACCGGCGGCGGCTGGCAGGTTGAACAGGGCCAGAGGGTTTTCCAGTTTTGTGCGGGCTGCTGCGACCTTGGCTTTATCGGCATCGCTGGTGGCCGCGTGTTCGAAGCCGACGAGGTTCATCGCCGGGCTTTCCAGCTCCAGTTCCAGAGTCTGGCCATCCAGCGCGGCGTTCAAACGACCGACGCCATGTTCATGCGCGCCGAGGCTGCCGTGTTCATGATCGTGGTCATGCTCATCGGCAGCATGGGCGATGGCCAGCGGCAACAGGGCAAACGGCAAAGCGAGCAACAGACGACGCATGGCGGTCTCCGGGAAGTAAAGTGAATAGTTTGTTATGTAATCTTATAACGAAAGTGTGCAGAGTTTGCCCGGCTGCTTGGCGTTGCACAAGTCCCATGGGAGCATGCAGGTCAGATAGGTGCAGGAGTGAACTCAATGTTGCGGATACGCGGAACCGTCGGTGACGTGCCGGTGGATTTGACGGTGGAGCTGGATGACAGCGATTGGGCGAAGCTGGGCTCGGCCCTTGGTGGGCAGCCAGCGATTGTGCCAGCGGCGACCGCTGCGGCTCCGGCGGCGAAACCGCAGAATCAGGACGATGCGTTGTGGCAGGTTGCCAGGGATTTGCTGCGCAAGGCCGGGCAACTCAGCGGGCCGGATCTGCTCGAGCAACTGGAAGGCCTGACCGGTAGCGCGGTGTCAGGCAAGCGCCTGCTGGTGCGACTGCGCCATAGTTCAGATGTGAAAGTAGTGAGCGGCGGGGATACGCCGCTTTACAGCTGGATCGAATAGAGCGCCAAAGCAAGAGATCGCAGCCTGCGGCAGCTCCTACAGGGTTAACGCATGAACCCCATGTAGGAGCTGCCGCAGGCTGCGATCTTTTGATCTTAATAAAGCGCAGCGAACATCTTGCGACGGTAAACACCCACCAAAGGGTGATCGTTGCCCAACAGCTCAAACACCTGCAGCAAAGTCTTGTGCGGCAGACCTTCGCCATAACTGCGGTTGCGGATGAACAGCTTGAGCAGTGCCTCCAATGCCGCGTCGTATTGCTGGCGCGCCAGTTGCTGGATCGCCAGTTGATACACCGCTTCATCGTCCTGCGGATCTTTCGCCAAGCGTGCTTTCAGATCAGCAGCGTCCGGCAGGTCCCGCGCCAGTCCGAGAAACTTGATCTGCGCCTTGGCTCCGGCGAGCGCGGCTTTGTGCTCATCGCTCTTGACCGCGTCGAGCACGGTTTGCGCTTCGTCCAGTTCGCCGCGTTCGGTCAGGCAACGGGCGTAAAGGATCAAGGCTTTAGCGTTGGTGTTGTCTTCATTGAGCATGACCACCAGCGCGGCTTCGGCATCGGCGTAACGACCGTCATCGAACAAGGCCTGAGCCTGTTCGAACGGATCGGCAGCAGCTGGCGGTGGCATCTGCACATGCGGTTCGAGCAAGGCACGTACGGCGGATTCCGGTTGCGCGCCGGCAAAACCGTCGACCGGTTGCCCATCCTTGAACAGCACCACGGTCGGCAGGCTACGAATGCCGAAGCGGGCGACGATGTCCTGCTCGATGTCGCAGTTGACCTTGGCCAGCAGCAACTCGCCCTGATAGCTCTCGGCAATGCCTTGCAGCATCGGCATCAGCGCCTTGCACGGCGCACACCATTCGGCCCAGAAATCCACCAGCACGGGTTTGTTAAAGGAAGCCTCGATCACCGACTGGTCGAAATCGGCAGTCGTGGTGTCGAAGATGTACGGCGTTGGCTCACTCATGGGGGATCTCGTCAAAGCGTGGATGGGGCAACTATACGGCTTGGCGGGGGGGGCCGGAAGCGGGGCGGGTTTTAGAGGTGTGTCGCCGGGGAGGACGCCTTCGCGAGCAGGCTCGCTCCCACATTGGATCTCTGTCGTTCATAAAACCCCTGTGGGAGCGAGCCTGCTCGCGAAGCTTTTAGCTAGCGCCGCGCATGGTAAAGGCTGACATGTCTGAACTCTTCCGGCTCTGCCAGATCCGGCAAGGTCATCGCCTCCAGCATTTCAATGCGCTCATACAACGGATGGCGAAAATCCCTGACCCGCGAATCGGCCACCAGCGCTTCACGGCCCCGGCTGAGAAACGCATCAAGCAACGGCAGATTCGCCCGGTCATACAACACATCCGCCACCAGAATCAGATCAAAACGATCCGCTTCGGCGAAGAAATCCGTCGAATAACTCATCTGCACATCATTGAGTTCGGCATTCGCCCGGCACGCGGCAATCGCCAACGGATCGAGATCGCAGGCCACCACTTCCAGCGCCCCGGCCTTCACCGCCGCAATCGCGGCGATGCCGGAGCCGGCGCCGAAGTCCAGCACGCGCTTGCCGCGTACCCATTCGGGAAACTCCGCCAGATAGCGCGCCACCGCCAAGCCGCTTGCCCAGCAAAAACTCCAGTACGGCGGCTCGTGCAGAATCCGTTGGGTTTCTTCCTGGCTGAATTCGCGCGCCATGTTGTCGCCGTCGATCAGCCACAACTGCAAATCGGTGTCCGGCAACGCACAGGCTTTCAGTCTGGCGTCGCCGAGCAGTTCACCCAACGCCTGTTGCAGGTCGAGCGGTGCATTCATGGTGCTTTGACGAATTGCAGTTGGCCCAATGCCTGAGTGGTCGGCTGGGTAATGGTTTGTGACGGCAGATGCAGGATCAACTGGCCGGACTGACTGGCGCGCCCGCGCAATTCAACCCGCGCCCCGGCCGGGAAGGCCTCGGGGTTGAAGCGCACGTGGAACGGCAGAATCTGGTTGTTGCCGATCAGGCTGGAACTGGCGAGCAATTGCTGCGGGCGATCCTTTGCATCGATCACCAGCAGTGCCAGTTCGACTTCGGCGCCGGCCGGCACGCCTTGCAGGGTGCCGCTCAGTTCACGTTGATAGGCTGGCAGCGGGCCGAGATCGGCGGCCTCTCTGGCTTTTTTCTGCGCCTGTTGTGGTGCGGGGCCTGGGGTCGGCGGCTGAGGCTTGGGTGCATCGCTGCCACAGGCCACCAGCAGGCTGAAAAGACTGAGCAAAACGAGCGGACGTATCGGCATTGGCAGCTCCGGCAAAATGAAATCCATGGATCAAACGATCATGCCAGTCTGTATACCGCAAACCCTATGGCTTGTCTTGCCACCGGGATGCGCTACCATGGCCCTCCCTTTTTTTGTTGCCAGCCACCATGCACTGTCCCTTCTGCGGTGCCAACGACACCAAGGTCATCGACTCGCGTCTGGTCGCCGAGGGCGAACAGGTGCGCCGCCGGCGTGAATGCCTGGCCTGCGGCGAACGTTTCACGACGTTCGAGACGGCCGAACTGGTGTTGCCGCGCCTGATCAAAACCGATGGCAGCCGCCAGCCGTTCGACGAAGAAAAGCTCCGCGCGGGCATGCAACGCGCCCTGGAGAAACGTCCGGTAAGCGTCGAGCGCCTCGAATCCTCTCTGGTTCACATCAAGCACAAGCTGCGCGCCACCGGCGAGCGCGAGGTCAAATCCCTCGTGGTCGGCGAACTGGTGATGGCCGAGCTGCAAAAGCTTGATGAAGTCGCCTACATCCGGTTCGCTTCGGTGTACAAACGCTTCCAGGACCTCAACGAATTCCGCGAAGAGATCGATCGCCTCGCCCGTGAACCGGTGAAAGAATGACCAGCGCCGCCGAGCAGGCCATCCTCGACGCCCGTTTCATGGCCCGCGCGCTGGAACTGGCGCGCAAAGGTCACTACACCACGCACCCCAATCCTCGGGTTGGCTGCGTGGTGGTGCGCGACGGCCAGATTGTCGGCGAAGGCTGGCACGAACGCGCTGGTGAACCCCACGCCGAAGTCCATGCCTTGCGCGCTGCCGGTGAACTGGCCCGGGGCGCCACTGCTTACGTGACTCTCGAACCTTGCAGCCACCATGGCCGTACGCCGCCGTGCGCCGAGGCGCTGGTGAATGCCGGCGTCGGCCGGGTGGTCGCGGCGATGCGTGATCCGAATCCGCAAGTGGCGGGCCGTGGCTTGCAGCGTCTGGCCGATGCCGGCATCGCGACCGAAAGCGGCGTGCTGGAAGCTGAAGCGCGCAAGCTCAATCAAGGTTTTCTGAAACGCATGGAACACGGCTTGCCGTTCGTGCGGGTCAAGTTGGCCATGAGTCTCGACGGCCGTACGGCGATGGAGAGCGGTGAGAGCCAGTGGATCACCGGCCCGGCCGCACGTTCGGCGGTACAGCGTTTGCGCGCTCAGGCGGCGGTGGTGCTGACCGGTGCCGACACAGTGCTGGCCGATGGCGCGCGCCTGACCGTGCGTGCTGAAGAGCTGGGGCTGGATGCCGGGCAAAGCGCATTGGCCATGAGCCGTCCGCCGCTGCGCGTACTGGTCGACGGGCGCCTGCGGGTGCCGCTGGATGCGCCGTTTTTCAAGGCCGGCCCGGCGTTGGTCGCCACGTGTGTAGCGGTCGAAGAGCAATACGCCAACGGCCCCGAATGCCTGATCGTGCCGGGTGATGACGGCCAGGTCGATCTGCATCAGTTGCTGATCGAACTGGCCAACCGTGGCGTCAACGAAGTGCTGGTCGAGGCCGGCCCGCGTCTGGCCGGTGCTTTTGCCCAGCTCGGTCTGGTCGATGAGTTCGTGATTTTCATCGCCGGCAAGTTCCTCGGCTCCACGGCGCGTCCGCTGCTCGACTGGCCGCTGGCCTCTATGAAGGACGCCCCTGAGCTGAAAATCACTGATATCCGTGCAGTTGGCGATGACTGGCGAGTCACTGCCATCCCTGTCCTTTCGGCGAGCGTATAATTCCCGGCCATCGCGTTAGCGCTGGCTTCGTTCTCAAGGAGAACCCCATGTTTACCGGCATCATCGAATCCATCGGCAGCATCCGTGCACTGACCCCAAAGGGCGGCGATGTACGGGTGCATGTTGCAACCGGCAAGCTCGACCTGAGCGACGTCAAACTCGGCGACAGCATCGCAGTCAATGGCGTCTGCCTGACGGCCGTTGAGCTGCCGGGCGACGGTTTTGCTGCCGACGTCAGCCGCGAAACCCTCGACTGCACAGCCATGAACGACCTGAAAAGCGGCAGCCCGGTCAATCTGGAAAAAGCCCTGACCCCGACCACCCGTCTCGGCGGGCATCTGGTCAGCGGTCACGTCGACGGTGTCGGTGAAGTGGTTTCGCGCAGCGACAATGCCCGCGCCGTGGAATTTCGCATCCGCGCGCCGAAAGAACTGGCCAAGTACATCGCCCATAAAGGCTCGGTCACCGTCGACGGCACCAGCCTGACCGTGAACGCGGTCGATGGCGCCGAATTCATGCTGACCATCATTCCGCACACCCTGAGCGAAACCATCATGGCTTCTTATAAGCCTGGTCGCCGGGTGAACCTGGAAGTCGACTTGCTGGCGCGTTATCTGGAGCGTCTGCTGTTGGGCGACAAGGCCGCAGAGCCGACTGCCGGCAGCACCATTACCGAAAGCTTTCTGGCCCAAAACGGCTACCTCAAATCCTGACTGAAGGGGGTGCCTTGTGGCGCTCAATAGCATCGAAGAACTGGTTGAAGACATCCGCCAAGGCAAGATGGTCATCCTCATGGATGACGAAGACCGTGAGAACGAAGGCGACCTGATCATGGCCGCCGAGTGCTGCAAGGCCGAACACATCAACTTCATGGCCAAGCACGCCCGTGGCCTGATCTGCATGCCGATGAGCCGCGAGCGCTGCGAGCTGCTGAAGCTGCCACTGATGGCGCCACGCAACGGTTCCGGTTTCGGCACCAAGTTCACCGTGTCGATCGAAGCCGCCGAAGGCGTCACCACCGGTATCTCCGCAGCCGACCGTGCCCGTACCGTACAAGCGGCTGCCGCCAAAGACGCCAAGGCTGAAGACATCGTCAGCCCGGGCCACATCTTTCCGCTGATGGCGCAGGCCGGCGGCACCCTGGCGCGCGCCGGCCACACCGAAGCTGCTTGCGACCTGGCGCGCATGGCCGGTTTCGAGCCGAGCGGCGTGATCTGCGAAGTGATGAACGACGACGGCACCATGTCCCGTCGCACCGAACTGGAAGCGTTCGCTGCCGAACACAACATCAAGATCGGCACCATTGCCGACCTGATTCACTACCGGATGATCCACGAACGTACCGTTCAGCGGATTGCCGAACAGCCACTGGACAGCGAACTGGGCCAATTCAACCTGGTGACCTATCGTGATTCCGTGGAAGGCGACGTGCACATGGCCCTGACGCTGGGCACCGTTTGCGCCGAAGAGCCAACCCTGGTTCGCGTGCACAACATGGACCCGTTGCGCGACCTGTTGATGGTCAAACAACCGGGCCGCTGGAGCCTGCGCGCCGCCATGGCCGCGGTTGCCGAGGCTGGCAGCGGTGTAGTGCTGTTGCTCGGTCACCCGCTCGATGGCGACGTGTTGCTGGCGCACATCCGCGAAACCGCCGATCAGGCTGTGGTGAAAAAACCGACCACTTACAGCATCGTCGGTGCCGGTTCGCAGATCCTGCGTGACCTCGGTGTGCGCAAAATGCGCTTGATGTCGGCGCCAATGAAATTTAATGCGATATCCGGTTTCGATCTGGAAGTTGTAGAATACGTGCCCTCCGAATAATGACCGGTTGTTTCCGGCCCTGATTTCGCGGCAAATAAATCACTGAGGGATGCGTAGCAGACGCGTCCCGGCTCTTTAAGAGATCTGACGAATGACCCTGAAGACCATCGAAGGTACCTTCATCGCCCCTAAAGGCCGCTACGCTTTGGTAGTAGGCCGTTTCAACAGCTTCGTTGTTGAAAGCCTGGTCAGCGGTGCAGTTGATGCCCTGGTTCGCCACGGCGTGAGCGAAAGCGACATCACCATCATCCGCGCACCTGGCGCCTTCGAAATCCCGCTGGTTGCGCAGAAAGTCGCCCAGAAAGGCGAGTTCGCAGCCATCATCGCCCTCGGCGCGGTCATTCGTGGCGGCACTCCGCACTTCGAATACGTGGCGGGCGAGTGCACCAAAGGCCTGGCCCAGGTGTCCATGGAGTTCGGCGTGCCGGTCGCTTTCGGCGTGCTGACCGTTGATTCCATCGAGCAAGCCATCGAACGTTCCGGCACCAAGGCCGGTAACAAAGGTGCCGAAGCTGCCCTGTCCGCTCTGGAAATGGTCAGCCTGCTGGCGCAGTTGGAGGCCAAGTGATTAGCGACGAAAGCGATCGTTTCAACCCGCGCGAGCCACGTCCAGCGGACGCCGGCAAGCCTTCGAAAAGCGAGAAGCGCCGGGCTGCCCGTCAGTTGGCGACTCAAGCACTGTATCAGCGTCATATGGCCAGTACCTCGCTGAACGAAATCGAAGCGCAGTTCCGCGTCGATAACGATTTTACCTTTGCCGATGCCAGCTACTTCCACGACATCCTGCACGGTGTTCCAGCCAGCCTGACCGAGATCGACGCCGCGTTGGCGCCGTGCCTGGATCTGACCATCGAAGAGCTCGACCCGGTTGAACTGTGCGTGCTGCGCCTGTCCGCATGGGAGCTGCTCAAACGTGTCGACGTGCCATACCGTGTGGTAATCAACGAAGGGATCGAACTGGCGAAAGTCTACGGTTCGACCGACGGCCACAAGTTCGTCAACGGCGTGCTCGACAAGCTGGCCCCGCGCCTGCGTGAAGCCGAAGTGAAGGAACACAAGCGCTGATCTGCGCTTGAGTTCCCAATGGGCGAGTTTGAGCTGATCCGCAATTTCTTCGCCGCCGCGCCTTGTGCGCAGGGCGGCGAGGGCGTTGCACTGGGGATCGGCGACGACTGCGCCTTGCTGGCGGTTCCCCCCGGGGAGCAGTTGGCGATTTCCACCGATACGCTGGTGGCCGGTGTGCATTTCGCCGACCCCTGCGATCCGTTTCTGCTCGGTCAGCGCTCGCTGGCCGTCGCGGTCAGCGATCTGGCCGCCATGGGCGCCACACCCGTTGCCTTTACCCTTGCCCTGACTGTGCCGACGGTGACCGCCGATTGGCTGCAAGCCTATGCCCGTGGTTTGAATCGCATGGCGCAGAGCTGCGGCGTGGCGTTGGTGGGCGGTGACACCACGCGTGGGCCGTTGAGCCTGACCGTCACCGTATTCGGTCGTGTTCCGGCCGGCCAGGCCCTTACCCGTAGCGGCGCGCAGCCGGGCGACTTGCTGTGTGTCGGCGGCGAACTGGGCAGTGCCGCCGGCGCGTTGCCGCTGGTATTGGGTCAGCGCGATGCGCCGCCGGACATTGCCCAGCTGCTGCTTGATCATTACTGGTCGCCACAGCCGCAACTGGCCCTCGGTCAGGCGTTGCGCGGCAAGGCCACGTCAGCGCTGGATATCTCCGACGGTTTGCTTGCCGATTGTGGCCACATCGCCCTGGCGTCGAAGGTGCGGCTTGAGATTGAACGCGAGCGCGTACCGTTGTCGGATGCTCTAGTGGCGTTTCTCGGCCAGCGTGGCGCCGAACGTGCGGCGTTGAGCGGTGGCGATGACTACGTGCTGGCCTTCACGCTACCGTCCGTCGAGTTGCCGGCGCTGCTGGCTGCCGGTTGGCCGGTCCATGTGATCGGACGCGTGGCAGAGGGGCAGGGCGTGGTCCTGCTGGATCGCGAAGGTCACGACATCACCCCGCAAATCCGGGGCTATCAACATTTTCAGGAGTCACCGTGACAGATCACCCGAAACAGGTTCCGGCCGAATTCGTTCCGCCGTCGGTCTGGCGCAATCCCTGGCATTTCCTCGCGTTCGGCTTCGGTTCGGGCACCTTGCCCAAGGCGCCGGGCACGTGGGGCTCGTTAGTTGCGCTACCCTTTATCCCGTTGTGGCAGATGCTGCCCGACTGGGGTTACTGGCTGATGCTCGGGATCACCATGCTGTTCGGCTTCTGGCTGTGCGGCAAGGTCGCCGACGATCTGCGTGTGCACGACCACGAAGGCATCGTCTGGGACGAAATGGTCGGGATGTGGATCACCCTGTGGCTGGTGCCTGAAGGCTGGTACTGGTTGCTCGCGGGTTTTCTGGTATTCCGCTTCTTCGACATTCTCAAACCGTGGCCGATTCGCTGGATCGACCGGCACGTCCACGGCGGCGTCGGCATCATGCTCGACGATGTGCTGGCCGGTGTGTTCGCCTGGCTGGCGATGCAGGGGCTGGTGTGGGTTTTCGCCTGACCTTGCGGGATACAGGCGTCAAAGGAGGAGACTAGGGATGGCACGACGCTGGCTGGCGCTGTTGGTTTTTACCCTGCTCGGCACTGTGGCCAGTGCGCAGGAATCAGTGCCGGCGCCCTCGGTCATCCACTTGGCCAGCGAAGTCTGGGAAGATTACACCGCCGCCGACGGTCATGGCCTGGGTTGGGACGTCTTGCGCAAGGTGTTTGAGCCGGCCGGGGTGAAACTGGATATTCGCACCGAGCCTTACACCCGTTCAGTGGGGCTGGCCCTGCGCGGTGAGGTCGATGCCTGTGTCGGCTCTTATCATCAAGAATTCAGCGACCTGCTTTATCCGCGCTGGAATTTCGACACTGACCACGTCTACGCGCTGGGCCTCGCCAGCACCCCGGCGCCGACCCCGCAAACCCTGGGCAGCTATCGACTGGCGTGGGTACGTGGCTACGACTATCAGAATTATCTGCCCAATGTGCGCAGCTATAACAAAGTCATCCGGCGTACCGGGATTTTGTCGATGCTGACCCACAATCGCGCCGACTATTACATCGACGCGCTGACTGAGATCGACTATGTGCTCAGCCGGGCCAGAGATCCTTTGCAGTTCCGCACCACGCATATCGCTGAATTGCCGCTGTACCTGTGTTTCGCCAACACGCCACAAGCGCGCACGTTGATGGCGCTGTTTGACCAACGCATGGAGCAGTTGGTGAAGAGCGGCGAGCTGAAGCCGATATTCGAGAAGTGGAAGCAGCCGTATCCATTTAGTTCGCCCTGACGCGAAACCCCTGTAGGAGCTGCGGCACGCTGCGATCTTTTGTTCTTGATCTTAAAAATCAGGATCAAAAGATCGCAGCCTCGTTTCACTCGACAGCTCCTACAGCGGTCCATGTTGTCCGGGAGTCATCAAACTTTTTGATCGTTATGCCCGATAATTCAGCCTAAGCGTCTGCAGGAACCTGCTGTTACAATGCCGCCCAGCGAATCTTCAGACTTTTTTAGATCAGGAGCACACCGGTGCCTGTCGTTTTTGTCGCCGCTTCCAAGCTGCCAACGCCTTTTGCGCAATTCACCATGCACGGTTTTCTCGATGAAGCCACCGGCCGCGAGCACGTTGTGCTGAGTCTGGGTGATTTTGCCGACGGAGCCCCGGTACTCGGCCGGTTGCACTCCGAATGCCTCACGGGTGACGCCTTGTTCAGCCAGCGTTGCGACTGCGGTTCGCAACTTGAAGGCGCGCTCAAAGCCATCGCTCGCGAAGGTCGCGGCGTGTTGCTTTACCTGCGTCAGGAAGGTCGCGGCATCGGTCTGCTGAACAAGATCCGTGCCTACGAATTGCAGGACGGCGGCGCCGACACCGTTGAAGCCAACGAACGTCTGGGCTTTGCCGCCGACCAGCGCGACTACGCCATGTGCCTGCCGATGCTTGAACATCTGGGCGTGAAATCCCTGCGTCTGATGACCAACAACCCGCGCAAGGTCAAAGCCTTGACCGACATGGGCATCGTCGTCGCCGAGCGCGTGCCGTTGCACACCGGCCACAATCCGCACAACAAACTCTACCTGGCGACCAAGGCCAGCAAGCTCGACCACATGATGGGCAATGAGCATCAGGGCGAGGTAGATCGGGCGTGACGCGCGGTCAGGTGCGCCGTCGCCTCAGCGTCGACTGGTGGAAATACCTGGCGCTGGCGCTGGTGCCGCTGTACGTGCTCAACGCCGTGTTCGGCCAGAGCGAGGCAATCCTGCCGGTATTGGCCATGCCTTTCTTTATCGCCGGTGTGGCGTCGATGTTTGTCAGCCTGAAGTTTTTCGGCCGCTACAAACATGCGCTGATCGCCACACAAAAAGCCCTCGATACCGCGGATGAATCGGCAGCCTGGATTGCCCTCGCTGCTCGCCGCCGCACGGCATTTCTCGCAGCGGCGTTGCCAGCATGGATCGGCGCATTGGCGGTGTTCGTTGGCCTGGAAGCCGTGCCGCTGATCCTGCTGGCGCTGTCCACCGCTGTGCTGTTCTACCTCTACCGTATCCCGCGTCAACTCGGCTGATGCGCCGTCTCTGGCTGGCGGTTCTGTTGCTGGCCATCAGCGGGTCGACGCTGGCCGCTCTGCGCGTGGTCAGCCTAGCGCCCTCTCTTTCTGAAATCGTCGTTGAGCTGGATTCGGCCGACCTGCTGGTTGGTGTGCTGGATGCCGGCGAGCGGCCCGCTGCGATCGCGCATGTTCCCTCAGTCGGTCGCTATGGCCAGCTCGACATGGAGCGTTTGCTCAGCCTCAAGCCTGATCTGTTGTTGCTTTGGCCCGGCAGTGTCGGGCCGGCGCAGCGTGATCAGCTCAAGCGCTTGAACATCCCGACGTATGTCGCCGAACCGCACAGTCTGGAACAGCTTTCTGCGCAGATCGAATCCATTGCAAGTCAATTGGGACGCCCCGAGCGAGGGGTGAAATTGGCAGCGGATCTGCGCAAGAGGCTCGACGAGCTACGCCAGCGCTATCGCCGGGACGTGCCGCTGAAAGTGTTCTATCAGGTCTGGGACAAGCCGCTGTACACCGTCGGTGGCGGGCAAATCATCAGCGATGCGCTGCAAGTGTGCGGTGCGCGCAATGTGTTTGACGGCCTGAGTCTGCCCGCGCCGCAGGTGAGCATCGAAGCGGTGCTGCAGCGTGATCCCGAGGTGATTCTCGCGGGTGATCAGGCGCAGCTTGATGCGTGGAAAGCGTGGCCGCAGGTGGCGGCGGTGAAGCAGGAAAAATTACTGTTGGTCACCGACAAAGGCCTTGAACGCCCAAGTGGCCAAATGATCAGCGCCACCGCCACACTCTGCCAATTGATCGCGCCTGACCGCTGAAATCGGGGTGACTTCTTCGCGAGCAGGCTCGCTCCCACAGGGGGATCGCATTCCAAATGTGGGAGCGAGCCTGCTCGCGAAGAGGGCAGCCAAAGCACTGCAAAGCTCAGATCAAAGCTGGGGAGTCCAGGTGACACCAAACATCCACGCCCGACCTTCCTCGCGATAGCCGTACTGGCTGCCGTCGTAGCTGTAATTCGCGCGGCTGTAACCCTTGTCCAAGAGGTTGTCGACCTTCAGATCCAGCTTGATCTCGCGGTTCAACGCCCAACTGCTGCGCAAGCCGAACAGTGCATAACCACCCAGCGACTGCTCATTTTTCAGGTCGTCATAACTGCTGCTGACCGCCTGCCAACTGGCGCCGAGGCTTACTCGATCAAACTGGCGATCCAGGTCCCAGCTCAGCGTACGTCGTGCGCGACGTGCCAGGGTGTGCCCGGTATCGCGATCACGCGGATCGATGATCGCCACGCCAAGATTGCTCTGCCAGCCAAACAGTTCCTGCTTCAATGCCGCTTCAAAACCATTGATCCGCGCCGATGCCACATTTTCCGGCCGGGAGTTGCTGCCGAAGATGATCGCGTCTTGCAGATTCGTCCGATACAGCGAAGCTTCCAGGCGAGTGCTGTCACTCAACTGGCTGCGCCATTGCAGTTCATAGCTTTTCGTGGTTTCTGGTTTGAGATTCGGGTTACTGAAATCCGGGTAGTAGAGGTCGTTGAAGGTCGGCGCGCGGAAACCTTCGCTGTAGCTCAGCAGCAAGTCATTGTCCCGGTTCAGCGGCAGGGTGAACGTACCGCTCCAGGTGTTCTGGCTGCCGAACTGCTGGTTGTCGTCGTGGCGCAGGCCCAGCTCCGTGGAGAAACTGTCAGCCTGATAACGATGCTGGATGAACGCGGCGCGGTTCCAGCGACTGTCTTCATCGAACGCGGTGCTGCTGTTGACCCGGTCTTCGTACCAGTCACCGCCGAGGATCAGGCTGTTGCGCGCGTCCAGGGTCAGGTCGTTCTGCCAGTTGACCGAGTCGCGATAGGTGTTGAACACCGTGCGTTCATCGCTGAGCTTGTCGAGGGTCTTCTCGCGGTTCTCGCTGTGGCCGAATTCGACGCGGGTTTTCCAGGTCTCGTTGACTCGGGCATCGACGTAGCTGCTGACACTGCTGACGTTGAAATCGCTGTAGGGCTGCTGCTGCACCGATTCGAAAGTGTTCATGTCGAAGCGGCCGAACGGATTGTCGAATTCGCTCTTGCCGCGGTTATCCAGCAGGTTGGCGCCGACTTCGATGTCATCGGTCAGCGCATGGCTGAGGCTTAGGCTGACCGACTTGTTGCGGTAGGCATCGTGATCGCCATCGCTCGGATACGACTCGTGGGTGCGGTCGAGGCCGGCGGTTTCATCAAGGCTGGCGCCAAGGTTGAAGCGGGTTTTCTCGTCCCCGCCGGACAGGCCAAGGCTGCGTGCCCAGGTCTGATGGCTGCCGAAGCCGACGTGCAGGCGCGGCTGTAATCCTTGTCCACTGCCCCGACGGGTGAAGATCTGAATCACCCCGCCAATCGCATCGCTGCCGTAAATCACCGAGCGCGAGCCGCGCAGCACTTCTACGCGCTCGATCTGCTCGATGTTGAGGTGCTGCAGATTACTGTCGCCGGAAGTCGAGCTGCCGATGCGCTGGCCGTCGACCAGTACCAGGCTTTGCGCCGACTGCGTGCCGCGAATGTAGATCCCCGGCAGACTGCCGCGCCCACCGGCCTGCGCCACTTGTACGCCCGGAACACGACGCAGCAGGTCCGGCACGTCGCTCGGTTGCAGGCGGTCGATGTCTTCGCGGGTGAACACGGTGTTGGCGGCACTGCTGTCGTTGCGTGCTTCGACCTGGCGGTTGGCGCTGATCAGCGTGTCCGGCAGTTTCAGCGCTTGATCGCGTTCGAAGGTGTCGGCGAGGGCGCTGGTGGTTGGCAGCAGAAGGAAGGGCAGGGCGAGGCGTGAGAGTTTCATGGACAGTCCACTGGTGTTTCAGGTGTACACAAATCAAATGTGGGAGCGAGCCTGCTCGCGAATGCGGTGTATCAGTCAGCAATGAATTGACTGACATTCCGCTTTCGCGAGCAGGCTCGCTCCCACAAGGGTAATGCGTTTATTTGTCGAGTAAGGTCAGACGCTCGCGAATCGAAGCCTCGATCCCTGCCTCATCCAGACCACACTCGGCCAGCATTTGCGCAGGCTTGGCGTGCTCGACGTAGACGTCCGGCAAGCCCAGATGCAGCATCGATTTGAGGATGTTCTCGCGGGCGAGAAACTCGCTGACCGCGCCACCGGCACCGCCCATGATCGCGTTCTCTTCGATCGTCACCAGCAACTCATGGCTGCCGGCAATCTCGCGCACCAACTCTTCATCCAGCGGTTTGACGAAACGCATGTCGACCACGGTGGCATCCAGCTTCTCGGCGACTTTCAGCGCCTCGGCCAGTTGCACGCCGAACACCAGCAGGGCGACTTTGTTGTCCTGACGACGGACGATGCCCTTGCCGATTTCGATCGGTTCGAGGTCTTTCTCGATGGTTGCGTTCGGGCCGGTACCGCGCGGGTAACGCACTGCCGCCGGGCCGTTGTAGCGGTGACCGGTGGTGAGCATTTTGCGCAGTTCGTTTTCATCGCTCGGGGTCATGATGACCATGCCCGGGATGCAACGCAGGTACGACAGGTCGAAACTGCCAGCGTGGGTCGGGCCGTCTTCGCCCACCAGGCCTGCGCGGTCGATGGCGAACAGCACGTCGAGGTTCTGCACCGCCACATCATGCACGAGCTGGTCGTAACCACGCTGCAGGAACGTCGAATAGATCGCCACCACCGGTTTGGCGCCTTCGCAGGCCATGCCGGCAGCGAACGTCACCGCGTGTTGCTCGGCAATTGCCACGTCGAAGTAGCGCAGCGGGAAACGTTCACTGAACGCCACCAGATCCGAGCCTTCCTTCATCGCCGGGGTAATCCCGACCAGGCGTGGGTCCGCTGCGGCCATGTCGCACAGCCATTCGCCGAACACCGCCGAATACTTCGGCCCGCCAGCCTTTTTCGGGGCAGCGGCCGGAGCGTCGACAGGTTCGAGTTTGGTGATCGCGTGGTAGCCGATCGGGTCGACTTCCGCCGGGGCGAAGCCTTTGCCTTTTTTGGTGACGATGTGCAGGAACTGCGGGCCTTTCAGATCGCGCATGTTGCGCAGGGTGGCGATCAGGGTCGGCAAGTCGTGGCCGTCGATCGGACCGATGTAGTTCCAGCCCAGCTCTTCGAACAGCGTGCCGGGGACCAGCATGCCTTTTGCGTATTCTTCGGTGCGGCGGGCGATTTCCCAAGCGCCGGGCAGGCGCGACAGGACTTTCTTGCTGCCTTCACGCATGCTCGCGTAAGTGCGGCTGGACAGGATCTTCGCCAGATAATTCGACAGACCGCCAACGTTGCGCGAGATCGACATGTCGTTGTCGTTGAGGATCACCAGCATGTTGGCGTTGACTTCCGGCGCGTGGTTCAGCGCCTCGAAAGCCATGCCAGCGGTCAACGCGCCATCGCCGATCACGGCAATCGCCTTGCGATCTCTGTTTTGCAGGCGGGCGGCAATCGCCATGCCCAGCGCTGCGCTGATCGAGGTGCTGGAGTGGCCGACGCCAAAGGTGTCGTACTCGCTCTCGGCGCGACGCGGGAAGGCCGCGATGCCGTCCTTCTGGCGCAGGGATTCCATGCGCTCGCGTCGGCCGGTGAGGATCTTGTGCGGATACGCCTGATGACCCACGTCCCACACCAGCCGGTCGTCCGGGGTGTCGAAGACGTAATGCAACGCGATGGTCAGCTCGATGACGCCCAGGCCGGCACCGAAATGCCCACCGGTCTGGCCGACCGTGTAGAGCAATTCCAGGCGCAACTCATCGGCCAGGGTTTCCAGCTCGGCTTCGCCTAACCGGCGCAGGCCGTCCGGCGTATTCGCGCGGTCGAGCAGGGGCGTGGTCGGGCGCTTGCGGGGAATCTCATGAAACGTCGTGGGCATCAGGCGAATCGTTATAGGTATAAAAGATGCGGCAGTTTACCTGATGCATCGCCCCCTGCCCACGCGTTGGTCTTTTTTGGCTGATTCGCCGTCAGTTGCGGCGCTCGACGATATATCGGGCCAACTCGCGCAAAGGCTCGGCCGCCGCGTCAAACGGTCGCAGGGCGTCGAGGGCCTGATCGCGCAGTTCTATCGCGTAGGCCTTGGCAGCGTCCAGGCCCAGCAGGGCCGGGTAGGTCGGTTTATCGCGAGCGATATCGGCGCCTTGGCGTTTGCCGAGGGTTGCGGTATCACTTTCGACGTCAAGAATGTCGTCCTGCACCTGAAAGGCCAGACCGATGGCCTGTGCATAAGTCTGCAGGGCCTTGAGGTCATCCGGCTCGGCACGGCCGCTGGCCAGGGCGCCGAGTTTGACGCTGACTTCGATCAACGCGCCGGTCTTGTGCCGGTGCATCTGTTCGAGGGCTTTCTGATCGAGCTTCAGACCGACCGAACCGAGGTCGATGGCTTGGCCACCGACCATGCCCGCCGGGCCTGCGGCCTGAGCCAGCGCGGTGACCATTTGCAGACGGATGTCGGCGTCGAGATTGCTCAAACGTGGGTCAAGCAAGGCGCTGAACGCCAGGCTTTGCAAACCATCACCGGCAAGAATCGCGCAGGCTTCATCGAATTTTTTGTGGGTGGTGGGCTGGCCGCGACGCAGATCGTCGTCGTCCATTGCCGGCAAATCGTCGTGCACCAGCGAGTAAGCGTGGATCAGCTCAACCGCACACGCTGCGCCGTTGGCCTGCTCAGCCTCGCCGCCGAGCGCTTCACACGCGGCGTAAGCCAGCAGCGGACGCACGCGTTTGCCGCCGTTCATCACGCTGTAGCGCATGGCTTCATAAAGGCGCGCCAGTTCTGGCAGCGGCGCGTTGAACAGACTTTCCAGTGCCGCGTTGACCCGGGCCTGGCTGGTCGCCGAATACGCTGCAATCATTCTGGCTGTTCCGCGTCGAAGGGTTCCTCGGCGAGTTCGCCATCGCGCTCCAGCAGCACTTGCACCTTCTGCTCGGCCTGTGCCAGCGCTGCCTGGCAATCACGGGTCAGCCCGATGCCCTGCTCGAAAGCGGTCAGCGAGTCTTCCAGCGACAATTCACCGTTCTCCAGACGCTCGACCAGTGTTTGCAGGTCGGCGAGGGACTGTTCGAAATCCAGTGCAGCTTTTTTGCGGGCCATGGCGGCGATTTTCCGGTTGACGTTAAACCGGCGCGACACTAGCAGATAGGGGGTTTATGGGCAAATGAGCGGGGGGCGCAGATGGATCAATGGGTGGATTCGCCTGGATAGCGGATCTGGTAGCGAGTGCTCCGCCCGCCGCCCGGAAGTCGTTGCAGGCAGCCTTTGTCCAGCAACTCCGCCAGATGCCGGGTAGCCGTAGCCTTTGAGACTTTCGCCACACTTTGATATTGCGCCGCACTGATGCCGTGTTCGAAACCGCGCTCCCCGCCGTCGAGCAAACGATTGAGCACTTTGATCTGCTCCACCGACAGTTCAGATTCGCGGTGCGCCTGCCAGAAACGCGACTTGCCCAGCACGCCCTCGATCCGCGCGATGGCTTGTTGCAGGCTGCGCAGCAAGGTTTGCAGGAACCATGTCAGCCATTGCGTGATGTCCAGCGTGGCTTTCTGGCTGGATTCCAGAACTCGGTAATAGCCGCCGCGATCATCGAGGATGCTGGCCGACATGGCATAAAAACGGATCGCCCGTGCTTCGCCCTGAGCCAGCGCCAGATCGGTGATGGTGCGGGTCAGGCGACCGTTGCCATCGTCGAACGGGTGCAGCGTGACGAACCAGAAATGCGCGATGCCTGCTCGCAGCAAAGGATCGAGGCCAGCCTGACGCTGGCTGGCTTCGAACCACTCGAGAAAGCTGTCGAGTTGCCGCTCAAGGCCTTGTCTGGGCGGGGCTTCGAAGTGCACGATCGGACGATCAATCCGCCCGGAAACCACTTGCATCGGCTCCTCGCCACGTAGCGCACCGACATTGATTGCGCGCGAAGAAAAGCCTGTTTCCGGATCAGGGAACAGCCATTCATGCCATTCCAGTAACCGCTCCAGCGTCAACGGCTCATTGAAGTGCCGTGTTGCATCGAGCATCAATTGCGCCAGACCTTCACTGCGCTGACTGACTTTTTCGTCATCGACCCGTTCCAGGCCCAGACGCCGCGCCAGTGACGAACGAACTGAACCGACATTCAACTGCTCGCCCTCGATGGCCGAGGAAGTCACGATGTTTTGCAGCAATGCGTCGAGTTCAGTCTGAGCACTCAAAGAGTTACCCACTGATCCGGCCATGCCCATCAATTGACCTTGTGCCTGCACGCACTCACGCAGCAACGGCGTCAGACGTTCTGCCTGCCAGTTGAAATCGGGCCAGTCGGGTTGTTGCCAGATCCAGTTCGTAGCCATTGGATGCCATTCCTGAGTGCGTGAGCCGAATAGAAACGCTATTCGGCTCATTTTGTGAGCCGAATATGACGCCTATTCGGCTCATCGTCCACCCGACGCCGTGATTGCTACCGCAAAAGCAGATGTATCCGATTGTTAAAAAACTGCCGAATGGCTAATCTTCGCGCCTTCTACGACCCAATAGTCACGGGTCTTTCAGACGAAACGCAGTTTCCACCGCTGTGAAGTACCGAGGATCGGGTGCAAGGTTTCGTTCAGGCATGGCAGGAGGCATCACATGCGTTCATTTCTTATGCTGCTGATCGGCCTGGCCTGCGCGCCTGCGCTGCTGGCCGCGCCGACGGCAGAGATGTCTGAACCGGTAGGCGGCTGGCGCTACCACGGCTTGCTCGACCGCACCGAAAACCCGCAAGTCGCTTATCCCACGCCGCCGATCGATCGCGGCATCCAGCGCAATCGTACGATGATCCAGGGCCAGCTCAAGGCTCTCGGGCATATGCGCCCGCCGCACAGTCTCGCGGTCAACGGCAATCCCCTGAATCTGTACACCGACGACCAAGGCCGTTTCGCCCGGCCCTATGCGTTCGGCGCCGGTTCCAACAGTGTCGAAGTGATCAGCGCCGAGGGGCAGTCGCTCAAGCGCGTGCAATTTTATGAAGCAAATAATCTGCGCACGCCGGCGAGAATTCGTCTTGTCTTGGGGTGGGACGATCCGAAAGCCGAGCTCGATCTGCACATTGTCACGCCTGATGGCCAACATGCCTTTTGGGCGCGGCCGGCGCTGAGCAATGGCGGTGGTCTGGACCCGGATGGTGTCGATGGCCCCGGCCCGGAAATGTTCACCATGACCGCGCCGCTGCATGGCACTTATCTGGTTTACGTCAACTATTGGGGCAACTTCGGCAACGGCGGCTATAACTTCGAGGAGACCAGCAACCAGAACGAGGTGATCACCTCGCAAATCACGCTGGTGCTCAACGAAAACACCGTCGACGAAAAACGCGAGACGTTCATCGTGCCCCTGCGGGCGATCGGTGATCTGCTGCTGGTCAAGACTTTCAACTATTAAGCATCCCGCTCCACGGATGAACTTCGGGTTTTGTGAACATGAGTGATAACGCTGCTTCTCCGGCCGTCCCGACACCTGCCGGCAAACCTTCCCGGCGCTGGCCGGCACTGCTGATCGGATTGGTCCTGGTGGCCGGCGTAGCGGGAGGTTTTGGCTGGCTGCTGCTCAAACCCAAGGCGCCGCCGGCAGAGCTTGCCAGTGACAAACTCGGTCTGAGCCGCCCCGACGCCTTGCTCGAAACGCACTCCCTGAGCCAGTTGCCCAAAGACTTGCTGACGGTGCCGTTCCTCAAGGCCACGCTCACCGAAGATTTTGTCTTCTATTACGAAACCCACGCCGACCGCCTCGGGCTGATCGGCAGCCTGCGCCGGATCATCTACGAGCATGACCTGAAGTTGCAGGACAGCCTGATCGAACAGCTTTTCGATCAGCCGGCGGACGTCGCGCTGTGGCGTGGCGCCGATGGCCGGCTCAAGGATTTCCTGCTGGTGATGGATCGCGGCGGGCTGGCCAAGCTACTGGAGCCGTTGGCGAAGGTCGCGCTGGATGATTCGCAGCTCAGCGTGTTGGGCAATCTCAAAGTCGGCAGCGACGAGGTGCCGCTGTACCAGCTCAGCTACAACGCCAGCAAATCGCTGCTGTTCGCTTCGCGCGGCGACAAACTGGTGATGCTGTCCAATCCGGCCAAGTATTACGATCCCGAAAGCGGCATGTCCGAAGAGTCGGGCCATGTCTCACCGCAAGCACTGGCAGCGCTGCTCAACGGCGAAAAACTGTTCCCCGAGGCTTTCGGCCTTCCAGTCAAACCCCCCGAAACCAAACAACGTCTGTCGGTCAACTCCAGCGTCCTCGCCATGGGCTACCAGCGCTTCATCCCGAACTTCGCCGGGCTGCGTTTCGACATGGACGACAAGGGCTGGCACAGCTACCTCGCCATGGATGAGCTGGAAAACCAGCCGGACTTTGACTTCAAACCGGTCTGGCAAGCCATGCCGCTGGGCGCCAGTGCCTGCGTGACCTTGCCAGTAGCCGCCGAACAGCAGAAACCGTTGCTGGTAAAACTCGGTGCGGAAGAAGCCATGGCGCAGACACTCACCGAACACGTGGCCGGCGCGGCGGGCCTGTGCTGGTACGCCGATTCGCGGCTTTACACGCCGTTACTGGTCGCCAGTCTGAAGGACGAGGACAGCAGCAAACTCGACGGCGATCTCGGCAAACTCTTCGGTTCGATGGTCGGCGCCTTCGAGTCCAACGTTGAAGAAAAAGTATTCCCGGTGGTCGAGAAGCAGGAAGGCAAGAGCCACGTCTGGCAGCGTCAGGTCAGCTCGAACTTCGGCCCGTACGCCGCGAAAACTGCCGAGAATCCGGACGCAATCAGCGGCAAGGCTTTCATGAAAGTCAGCCTCGCGCGCCATGGTTCGACACTGCTGTTCTCCCTCGACGACAAACTGGTCGATAAAGCCCTCGGCACCCTCGACAAGCGCTTCCCGCCGATGGCCGACGTACTGCCCAAAGACGTGCTGATGCCAATCTATTTCGGCCCGGACTCCATGGCGCAACTGATGCAGCAGGAAACCCTCGACAGCCTGCCGCAGGACATGGAACCGGTGTTTTACAACGCCGCGCAAACCTACCTGATCCCGAAATTGCGCACCCTCGGCGGCTACGGCAAATATGCCCTGACCTTGCCTGAAGGCAGCGAACCCGACGGCCACTGGCAATGGCTGCCACTGGAATGGAAAGCGCTGTGACGGCACTGATCCGCAGCCTCGGCCTGCTCGCGCTGTTGCTCAGCGCCGGCGCCCGTGCGATTGAGGCTCCGGCACTTGATCCGGCGCAGTCCCAGGTGTTCCGCGCCTGGTTCGTGCGTATCGCCCAGGAGCAACTGAGCCAGGGCCCGAGCCCGCGCTGGTACCAGCAGGACTGCGCCGGGCTGGTGCGTTTCGCCGCCAACGAGGCGCTGAAAGTCCACGACGACAAATGGCTGCGCAGCAATGGCCTGTCCAATCGCTACCTGCCGCCGGAGCTGTCGCTGAGCGACGATCAGCGCAAGCTCGCCCAGCAATGGCAGCAGGGCGGCGGCAAGGTCGGGCCGTACGTCAACGCGATCAAACTGATTCAGTTCAACAGCCATCTGGTCAGCCGCGATGTATCGCAGGCGCGCCCCGGTGACCTGATGTTTTTCGATCAGGGCGACGACCAGCACCTGATGATCTGGATGGGCCGCTACATCGCCTATCACACCGGCACCACCACCCCCACTGACAACGGCATGCGTTCGGCAAGCCTGCAGCAACTCATGACATGGAAGGACACCCGATGGATACCCGACGCAGCCAACCCCAACTTCATCGGCGTCTATCGACTGAACTTTCTCTCCCAATGACCGGTGCCAGCATGTTGCGACTCTGCGCAAAAATTCCTCTGTTGCTGGCACTGCTGCTGCCTCTGGCGACTGTTAATGCCGAAGATTCGGTGGAGCCCAGCGGCTACACGCCAGTGTCCGGCGAAAGCTTCTTCCTGCTGGCCGACAGCAGTTTTGCCGCCGACGAGCAGGCGATGGTCCGTCTCGAAGCGCCGGGCCGCGACTACCGTCGTTTCCGCATGGAACCTTACGGCGGCGCCGACATTCGTGTGTACCGCATCGACAAGCCGCTGGACTTCCTCAAGCGCCAGAAGAATCTGCACCGCGTGGTCAGCGACGGCCAGTTCAAGGGCGAAGGCCTGTCCAACACCCTCGCGTATCTGTGGGACAACTGGTACCGCAAATCCCGTCGGGTGATGCAGCGTGCGTTCTCCTATGAATCGCGCAAACAGGTCACCGAGGAAGTGCCGGAGCTGAAGATGGGCAACGCCATCGCCGCACCGACTCCGTATGACGCACAGCCGCAGTTCGCGCTGATTCCGGGTCTGCCGGTGGTCAGCCAGTTCCGTTATCCGCTGTGGCAGGCCAAGCCGATCCAGCCGCCGGCCGGGGTCAATCTGGCCGGGTCTTCCAGTGACTTCGTCAGCGTCGCACCGGGCAACGTCTACATCCCGTTGGGTAACCTGAAACCGGGTCTGTACCTGGTCGAAGCGCTGATCGGCAAGTACCGAGCAACCACCATGGTTTTCGTCTCCAACACCGTTGCAGTCAGCAAGATTGCCGGTGACGAATTGCTGGTCTGGGCCGCGCGCAAACACGAAGGCAGTTCGGTGCCGAAGGTTAACGTGCTGTGGACTGACGGCCTCGGCGTGATGAGCAGCGGTGCTACCGATGCCGATGGTTTGCTGCGTCTGAAGCACGTCAGCCCTGAGCGTTCGTTCGTGATCGGCGAGGACGAGGAAGGCGGTGTATTCGTCTCCGAGAACTTCTATTACGACAGCGAAATCTACGACACCAAACTCTATGCCTTTACCGACCGGCCGCTGTATCGCCCGGGGGATTGGGTGTCGCTGAAAATCGTCGGTCGCGAGTTCAAGAACGCGCGGGACTCGGTGCTGCCGGGCGCGGCGGACGTCAGCGTCAGCGTGCTCGATGCCACCGGCACCGAGCTGCAACACCTCGATCTGAAACTTGATTCGAAGGCCGGTACTCAGGGCCGTTTCCAGTTGCCGGACAACGCCGTGGCCGGTGGTTATGAAATCCGTTTCAACTACAAGGATCAGGCCTACAGCAGCGCCTTCCGTGTGGCCGAATACATCAAGCCGCACTTCGAGATTTCGCTGAACCTGGCCAAACAGGACTACCGCACCGGCGAACCGGTAAAAGGCAGTCTGGTGCTGCTGTATCCGGACGGCAAACCGGTAGCCAACGCGAAACTGACCCTGAGCCTGCGCGCCCAGCAACTGTCGATGGTCGACAACGAGCTGCAATACCTCGGGCAATTCCCGGTGGAATTGACCAGCACCGAATTGACCACTGACAGCAAAGGCAACGCGACCCTCGACCTGCCGGCCGCCGACAAACCGAGCCGCTACATGCTCACCGTGTTCGCCAGCGATGGCGCGGCGTATCGGGTCAAGACCACCAAGGAAATCCTCATCGACCGTGGCGCCGCGAGCTTCCGCCTGAGCGCGCCGCAACGCTTCAGTGCGGCCAACGACAAGGTGACGTTCAGCTATGCCAACGAGGGTGGCACCGAGCAAAGCAAAGCGGTCACGCCGAGTCGTTACGGCTGGGTGCGTCTGGAAGATCAGAGCACGGGCGAGGGCAAACTCGCCGCGACGGATAAAGGCTTCAGCCTGGCGTTCGAACGTCCGGGCACTTACAACCTGACCTTGAAGGATCAGCACGGTCGCGTCCTCGGCGCCACGGGCCATTCGGTCACTGGTGACGGCGTCAAAGCGGTGCCGGGCACCGTGGAAATCGTCCTCGACAAACCTGAATACAAGGCTGGCGATGAAGCGCTGGCGCTGATCACGTTCCCTGAGCCGGTCAGCGATGCCTTGCTGTCGCTGGAGCGTGACAAGGTCGAAGCCACCGCGCTGCTGGCCAAGGGCGGCGACTGGCTGAAACTGGAAAAACTCAGCGACACCCAATACCGCGCGCGCATCCCGGTGAAGGACAACTTCGCACCGAACCTGACCTTCTCCGTGCTCTACACCAAGGGCGGGCAGTACAGCTTCCAGAACGCCGGGATCAAGGTCGTCGCGCCGCAAATCGACGTGGCCATCAGCACCGATAAAGCGGTGTATCTGCCGGGCGATACCGTGACGGTTGACCTGACCACGCAGTTCGCCGGCAAAGCCGTGCCGGCACACGTGACCGTTAGCGTCGTCGACGAAATGGTCTACGCGCTGCAACCGGAAGTTGCGCCGACCATCGACCAGTTCTTCTACCACCCGCGCCGTAACAATGTGCGCACCAGCGCCAGTTTGTCGTTCATCAGTTACGACGTAGCGTTGCCGGGCAGCCCCGGTGCACCGGGCAAGGCCAACCGCAGCGAGCGTGGGGTGAAAGTACTGGAGCGTCCGCGTCGTGAAGACGTCGACACCGCCGCATGGCAGCCGGAGTTGCTGACCGGCGCCGACGGCAAAACCCGTTTCACCTTCAAGATGCCGGACTCGCTGACCCGCTGGCGCATCACCGCGCGAGCGATTGCCGATGACGGTCAGGTCGGGCAGAAGAAACAATTCGTCCGTTCGGAAAAACCGCTGTACCTGAAGTGGAGCGGCCCGAGCAAATTCCGCAAGGGCGATCAGCCGCAACTCGGTGTGTTCGCTTTCAGTCAGGCCGAGAAACCGGTCAAGGCTGAACTGGTCACCCATTACGCGGGCGCCGAACAACGCCTGCCGGTGACCCTGAACAACGGCATCAACTACCTGCCGCTGCCGGCATTCACGTTGGCCTCCGGCGAGTGGACGGCGGAACTGGTGCAGGACGGCAAAACTGCCGATGCCCTGGCCGTGCGATTGAGCGCGACCGGCGATGGCTGGCAGGTGACGCAAACGCAAAGCCTTGATGTCGCCAGCGGCGACACTGCGCTGAGTCTGCCGGCGGATGCCACCGACATTCGCCTGCGTCTGGATGACAGCCCGCAAGCGTTGTTCCGCTCGGCGCTCGATGATCTGCTCAGCTATCCGTACGGCGGCGTCGAGCAGACGGCCAGCCGTTTGCTGCCGCTGAGTATCGCCTATCCATCACTGGCATCGAGCCCGCAGATCCGCGATCGCTTGCGCCTGATCATGCAAAACAGCCGTCTGCGCCTGGTGCAAATGGCCGGGCCATCGGCGAGCTTCACCTGGTGGGGTTACGACGGTGAGCCGGATGCGTTTCTCACTGCTTACGCCTATTACGCCGACTGGAACGCCAGCCAGGTGCTGGAACTGACTCTGCCGCCGGAGCACTGGCAGCGCGTGTTGGAGGTTTATGCCAAGCAAGCGCCGAACACACCGCTGTTGCAGCGGGCGCTGATTCTGTCGTTCGCCAAGCAGATGCACTTGCCGGTCAACACATTGCTCAGCGGTTTGATGGACGACCTGGCGAAGGCCGGGGAAGGCAATGCTGAAACGATGATGGACGCTGGCGAAGACAGTCTGGTGATGAGCGATCCGGATTCGGCGCTCGGTCTGGCCGCAGCGCGAGTGTTGACCGCAGCGCTGGCGACCCAGTCGAAAGTCGCGTTGCCTGATGCCTTCAATCGTCAAGTCGGCGCGGCGCAACAGCGTCTGGCGGTCAGTTCGCAGCCGTTCGCCGAAGCGCTGAACCTGTCGCTGCAAGCGTTTGATCAGACCCGCGCGACGGCGTTGTTGCAACGTCTGTTGCCACAACAATCGACGCTTGAACGTGCGCTGGCGCTGACCTGGCTGCAACGCAGCATCGCCCAGGCGTCGCCGACCATCGCGCTGACACCGGGTGAAGGCTGGAAGAAAAATTACGGTGCGACCGGTGAGATGTACTGGACGTGGCAGGGTGCGACGCCGGTGCCGAGCATGTTGACGGTGTCCGGCACACAAGAGCGTCCGCTGCGTGCGGCGCTGAGCTTCCAGACCCAGCAACCGGCGGTCGATCCAATGGCTGTGACCGTCACCCGTCGCCTGTCGCGACTGGTGCCGGTCGATGAAGCATTCACCTTCAAACTGGAACCGGTCGGTACTAAACCGTTGTCCAGCGACAGCCTGTATCTGGACGAAGTGATCCTCACCAGCAAAGCGCCGAAACCGCTGCGCTACGGCATGCTCGAAGTGCCGCTGCCACCGGGCGCCGATGTCGAGCGCACCACGTGGGGCATCAAGTTGCAGGGCAAGGACGGCACCGAGCCGACCGCGCTGGAGAAGGCACGCTTCGAGCCGGGGCAGTTGGCTTATGCCGTGCCGGTGGATGCGCTGAGCGGCGAGCTGCGTCTGCGCCATCTGGTGCGTTTCTCGCAGAAGGGCCAGTTCAGCCTGCCGCCGGTGCGTTTCACTCAGGTGTACGCGCCGCAGCATCAGGCTCAGGAAGCGAAAGCCGCCCTCGGTCAGGTCACGGTCAACTGACATGCCCTGGCCGCTGCTGTGGCTGCTGTTATGGGTGATTCCTGCGCTGGCGACGGCGCAGGATGAACCGTTGCGCGTAGCGTACAAGGGCGAGTTGCTGTCATTGAGTCAGACACAATTGATTGCTCGCGAGCCGTTGCCGTCGACGCTGGATGCGCCGCTGGGCAGTCTTTGGAAGCTGTTTGTTTACGCGTGGCTGGTGGATACCGGCGCGCGGGAGCCGGCGTATGAGTGTCGCGGGCAGTCGAAGGAAGAAGTTTATTGCTGCTCGGCGGGCGGCAAGATCGAGCGCGATCAGGCGTTGGTGAAATCCTGCGGGTTGTATTTTGAACCTGCACGATTGGGCATAACCGCTGCCGATTGGAGAACTTATTGGCAGACGCGGCAAGCGCCGACGTGGTTGCTGGATTTGCCGTCGGTGCAACCGGCCACGCGGGTTTCTGTGGCTGACTTGCTCAAGGTTTTGTCTTCGCTGCCAGCTCAAGAACAGATGCGCCGTGTGCTGCTCGACGTGGTGCTGAACGCCGCCGACGGTAATGTCGTCGGTGAACTGGGCGGTCGCCTGCGGGTGAAAACCTGGAGCTGGCTCGGCGATCAGGACCCGCAATCGCGGCAGGGCGGGTTTGCCGGTTGGACGGCGGACGGTTCGCCTGTATGGGCGGGTGGGCGCGGCACCAGTCAGATGGTTTTTCGGCATTACGGAGCTGCACTGGCGACGGTGCTGCCAGCGGCGTCGCCTGCGGAGGCGGGGCGTTGTGTCGAGGTCGGACTGTTCTCACGCTATCCGGTCGTGCGGGTTTCGACTGGTGAGGGCGCGGTGACGTCTGGCCCGTTGCAAGGCGATTACCGCGTCGACTTCGCCAACGGCAATGCGCTGGATATCCACAGCGACGGCGAACTGTTTCTGCTCAACGACAAACTCGTGGCACGGCTGGATCGCGAAGAATATGTCGCCCGGGTTTTGGAGCGCGAAGCCAGACCCGAACCCGCCGAAGCCGCCAAAGCGCTGGCCGTGGCGATCCGCACGTATCTGCTGCAAAACGCCACGCGTAATGGCGACTGCCTGAGCATCGACGACAGCAGCAACCGCCAGCGCGTCGCTCCACGTCCGGCCTCCGCCGAGTCGCGCAATATCGCCGCATGGACGGCGGATCTGGTGTTGGCCGGCAGCACCGTCACCTATCACTCCGACCAACCCGGCCCGGACAAACTCGCCTGGCAGCAAGCCGTCGAACAAGCCAACGCTGGCCAGCGCTACGACGCAATCCTGCTGCACGCCTATCCGCGCGCCAGCCTCAGCCGCTGGGACAACCCGGTCGCTTCCTGCGAAGCGCTGCCCGCTGCGCAAGACTGGCTGCAGAAACAGCGACGCGGCTGGCGTCCGAAGCTGGAAAGCGAAACCGGCTACAACGAGGTCAGCACGTTCGCGGTGTGCAAGCTCGCTTTCGGCCGACCCTTCGTCGACCGCGAACGCCAGCGCATCTACGTGCGCGGCGTGCTGACCTTGCAGGATCGCCTCGACCTGACCCACGAATATCTGCACCTGGCCTTTGAAGCACATCCCAACGGCCAGGATGAAACCTACATCGAAGGGCTCGCCCGTCACCTCTTGCTGGAATAGACCATGACACTCCGTTATCCACAGGTCTTGCTGTTGCTCTGCACGTTGACCGCGCTGTCGCCGGCCATCGCCGCTGACAGTGTCAAACTCGACACCCCGGTCGGCGGCTGGCGCAGCGGCGCGCCCGAAGGCGAGGGCGAAAGCTTCCGCCAGACCGTCAACTACCCGGCCTCGTCGGTGAACACCCCGGTCGGCCAGGCCAACACCGCACGCATCAGCGGCGAAATCAAAGCCACACCCAAAAGCAATGAGCCCGGCCGCCTCATCGTCAACGGCGTCAGCATGCCGCTGAAAATCGACGACAGCGGCCGCTTCGATCGCCCGTTCTCCTTCCCCAACGGCAGCAACAGCGTCGAAGTCCGCAGCCCCGACGGCAAGCAACGCCACCGTACGCAATTTCTCAACACCAGCGGCGGCGCCACCCCGGCCAAACTGCGCGTCCTGCTGGCCTGGGACAGCGACGGCACCGACCTCGACCTGCACCTCGTCACCCCCGACGGCGCACACATCTGGTACGGCAACCGCAGCGCCGCCAACGGCGGCGCGCTCGACGTCGACGTCACCACCGGCTACGGCCCGGAAATTTTCGCCATGCCGGCGCCGATCAAGGGGCAGTATCTGGTGTATGTGAATTACTTTGGTGGGGGTTATCGCAGTGATGAAGATGGCGAAGCCGATGCGGTGCAGGCGCTGACGACGGCGCAGGTGACGGTGATTACTGAAGAAGGGACGCCTGGCGAGAAGATGGAGACGTTTCTGATCCCGATGCGGGCGGTGGGGGAGTTGACGTTGGTGAAGTCGTTCAGTTATCCGTGAGTAGGTTCTGGCTCAGGGACAGCACTAGAAACCGGGCGGAATGTAACCGGGTACGAACGGAACGTTGATGCATTTGCCATGAATGATTTTTCCGTCCTCGATCCTGAACAGCACGATCTTTTTGGCTTTATTGACGGTGGCTTCCAGTTTGCAGTCAGAGCTATGCCCGACGGTCTCGTAGTACTCGGTGTACACCATGCCGTTGCCGGTGTGATTCATAGAAGTACCGGCCGCTTCAGTGGTGGTCCAACTGGAGGACTTGTACCACGTGAGAACGGCCAGATTCTCCCCGCTGGCACCGGTTTGTTTTTTCATTGAGTCGGGTTTGCCGAACAGATCGAGTGCCTCCTGAACATCCCGGCCTTCCCAGCGCGACTGCGCAACAAGGTGGCAGCCATTCACCAACAAAGTTGAGGCTGTCATCAGCAGCACCAGTAACGTTTTAGTCCATTGATTCATCATGACTCCCGATGTCATGTGCAATACGAAATAGCGCGCTGCAGCGTTAAGAAATCAGGCTGTTACTTGTTGCCCAGTATCGAGTCGAGGTTGTCCATCATCTGGCCTTTTTCCTGAACAAGCGCCAGTTTGAAGAATATTTGCTGCATGCCCTGAATCATCTGCAAGTGCTCCATCGCGCCCAGCGCGATCATGTCTTTTTTCTCTGGGGAGCAAACGAAAGCAAGGGCACGTTGCACCCAGAACTCCTTCGGCTGCTGCCATTGCTGGTTCACTTTCAGGTGCCGCAGCAGGTAGGCAATTCGATCCACCGACTGGCCATTAACAAACCGCAGCTTGTTTGTCTTGCACTGAACTTCCAGGTTATAGGCATCAATCATCGGCTTGCCCGGCTCTTCATACACCAGCGTCACCGCCAACATCTGCGCGCCCTTGGTAAGTGTCGACGGCACCACAGAAGTTTTGTCGGCGACATACATGATGTTTTTGTGCGGGACGCCGTTGCCATAAATGATCCACCAGTCGCCGATAGGGTTCGGTTCTTCCGCTAACGCTGAAGTGGCTGACGATAGTGCGGTCAGTAAAGCGAGGGATTTACTCAGTTTTAAAAGCGATGACATGGTGCTGCTCCATTCCTTGGCGCTTTTGTAATGCACAAAAACAGAATGGAAATTTAGTGGCGGGTGCCGGCTGGGGCAATTAGGGCGGATGTGCTAATGGCTTATTGGAATGGCCGTTTGTTGGGCATTAATTATCGGTAAGGCTCAAGTACAACGAACGTAGCGTCTGTACGCGGTTGCGTCCCTGATTCTTGGCACCGTACAGCGCCTGGTCGGCTTCCGAGAGCAGGCGTGACAGGTCATGACCGGATTCGCGGGTGGTCACCACGCCGATACTGACACTAAGTAATCCAGGCTCAAGAATCGGCAATTGCGAGAACGAACGACGGATCCGTTCGGCAATTTCCAGTGCAGTCTGTTCATCGCAATCGTTGAGCAAACAAGCAAACTCCTCACCGCCGACCCGCCCGCAAACATCTTCCTTGCGCAGGCTCTCGACCATGATCCGGCCAAATGCAATCAACGCCTGATCCCCAACGGGATGGCCGTAGGTGTCATTCAGGCGCTTGAAGTTATCCAGATCGCACAGCAACAACGCTGCAGGTTCCCCGTATTGCTGACTTTCGGCAAGCAACTGCCCGGCGTTCATCATGAACGCGCGACGATTGCCAATGCCCGTCAGCGGATCGCTGAACGCCGCCGTTTTGAGCTTGAGCTCTGCACGCTCCTTGACCATCGCCAGCGTGATGTAGGCGATGCCGATGACATACAGCATCGACTCGAACAGCATGAACGAGAAAAACGGCACGCCCTCGCCACTGCCCAGCAGCGCTTTTGTCACCGGCAGCCCTTCATCGGTCGCACTGCGAACGGCGTAGAACACAGTGTGCAAAACGGTCAGCACCAGTGCCGGCATAAACGCGACGTCCAGAGTGTGGCGGCTGCGCCAGAGCTCCAGCGTTGTCAGCACGCCGTAACTGAATGCCAGCAAGGAGTAGATTAAAACCCGATTTGGCATCGACTCGTAGAAGGCGGGAATCAGGCACAAGGTCAGCCAGGCGAACGCCCCCGCCAGAGTGCCGGACACAGAAGGCTTGCGCCCGACCAGCGTGCGCATGGCCGTCCAGTTCATCGCTGCACTGAGCAATAGAACAACATTGCCGAACACAATCGGAACGAAGTCGACGTCTCGATCACGCCAACTGACCAATACCACGCCCATGGCGCCCAGCAGCATCATGCTGCCGAGGTACGCCAGTGGCGGCTCGCGGGTTTCGCGATACCAGGCGTGCAGCGTCAACAGCCCCATCAAAAAGAAGACGAAGACCGAAACGACCAGCAAGGTCGGGATATGCAGGGCCATTCCATGGATTCCCGTGAGGCTCAATACCGGAATCCGGCCGGGGTCGGGGATGCGGGTAAAAACAGAGGGGTGCTTATAAGGCGGGATTTAGCACTGTGGGGGTTGGGTTTGGCAAGTGTTGGCGCATTGACCTGAGGATTGCCTAAGCCATTGCGACAGGCAGCGGGGCAATTGTGCTGCAGCAATTGCCCTGTTTCGCTCCGGCGTCAGGCCGCTATGTTTGGACTGAAACTGCTGGAAGTAAGGCGCTCAATTGCGATCCCCAGAGCTTGATCGTCAAATAGCTTGTTTTTTCGCACTGCAGCGCTGGAACCACCATCCCACTTCAGCAGCGCTTCGCGTAAAGCTGGAACGGTTGGCGCAACGCCGTCCTGAATCAGCAACCAGTCGACAGTCGCGAGCAACTCCATGCCAAAAGGAGATTCAAAACCATCGATCAATTCGGCCGTGCGCTCCAAAGCCTGGGAGTATTCCTTGGCTTCAGTCTTGAGGTAGGTCTGCAAAAAGGCTCTGCGATCTTGATCAAACCAAATCACATCAGTGTTCTCCGCATCACTGATGCGCTTGGCGCAATGCAAATAGCTGCCATCCAGATTGTTGAGCAGATGCTCCAATCGATTGGCATAGGGTCCGAATTTATGAGCGACGAATTTGAGATTCAGCGGGTTCTCAGTCCCCGGAAGTTTCTCGATTGCACGCTCAAGAAACCACGCCAGTTTTTGAATCTCGAGCAGGCTGCATTCCATGCCCAGAACCCAATAACGTCGCACCAGTTCTGCAATCAGCGCCCGTGCCGGAGTGAGTTGCTCAACTCCGTTGCGTTTAGCGACATTCAGATACTGATTGGAGGGTTCGAACACCAATACATCCACATCCAGATCACTCAGTACCTCAACTATTTGCTCGCGAACCTCGGGCCACTTCAGTCCACCATTACCAGCACCTAGCGGTGGGACGGCGACGGACTTCACGTCGTTTTCTATCAAGAAACGACGCAAGTCATGCAGACCTTCGGTTATCCAGGCCATTTGCGAGGGAGAGCGCCAGTGGCGTTTGGTAGGGAAGTTCACGATCCAGCGTGGGCCATCGAGTTCATTGGTGGCCGTCACGTGCATCTTGCCGGTTTCTACTTCACCGGCCTTGCACGCTGCCGCATACAGTCGGTAATTCTGCGCAAAGCGTTCTTTGAACATCAATGCGATGCCTTTACCCATCACGCCGACGGTGTTCACCGTGTTGACGAGGGCTTCGGTCTTGGCTTCCAGCAGGTTGCCTTGGGTGAATCTGATCATTGGAAATACCATTTGGGGCGCGCATGGACTGGCAACGTTAGGCCTCTAGCTTCAACGTCTGCTTCTATGCGTACTTTCATTGCATCGGTGTGGCACATGATGCCCAGTAGTCCCGTAATCGGTAAACGGTTGTGGATCAGCGCCTCAGCCTGATAACGCTCCATTTTGCGAGGATCATCAGGATCGCGCTTGAAGTCGCGCCGTTGAAGGATAGACCAATCGATCTGGTCAAGATTCGCCAGATCGCTGTAGTAGTTTGTCCAATCCGGGTAGGCATGTGCGTTTGTGAAGACAAACGGTAGGCCCAGTTCTGCAACGCGATAAAGGCTGGAAACGAGAATGATGATCTCGTCGTTGGTGCGCTGCTGAACGCTCCAGCCAGAATGAATGTTCTGCATCATCACCGAGAAGGGCGTGAAGTAGAAGGGCACGTAGTCGGCCAGTACGCCTTCGGGTGCGATAGGCACATGGCGGGAACGGCGTTTGTCGATCAAGTCGACGTTGCCGATGTTCACGTACTGATTGGCTGGAGGCAAAAGGTCATACAGCAAATCTTTTGTTTCCTGAAGGCACAGGAGACAGGGCGGTCGACGCTGCTTACTCGCAGTATCGAGATGAGCTTCGGCACTATTCTGACGACTCCCTTTTAGAAATACTTGGGCCGTTCGCCGACACTGCGGTCATAAAGCGCTTTATGACCGCTTAGAGCCTGCGTCACCTCCAGATGAAATGCCATCGTCCGCCCTGAATCGGGCCAATCCTTAGAGGAAGTGACGATGGCAGCAACTAACCAAGAATACGCCCAACAGAAAGCCTCCCAGCACCAGCAGCGCCGCATCTTGCGGCTCCCTGCTGTGAAGTCTGCAACGGGTTTGGGGCGCACCAAAATCTATGATTTGATGAAAGAGGGCCGGTTTCCGAAGGCCCGCCGCATCGCTGGCGCGCATGTTGTTGGCTGGGACAGCACGAAGACAACACAGCGGAGTACTTCTAGCCATGGCCGCCCTGGACTATTTGCGCCAGGCTGGCCTGGTCGTCGAGCTGGAGGGCACGCGACTGCGAGTGAGCCCGGCGTCGCGTATCACCGACGAGCACCGCCAGTATCTGAACAATCACCGCGTTGCGCTTCTGGCCGAATTGGAAGTCGCCAACGATCCGCAGATCGCGTCAGTACCGCAGCAGGAGCAGACGCAACATGTCATCCGCACTGCTGCCACGGCCTCACCTGAATGGCACCAGTCCCGCAACCTGTACATCGGCCATCTGATGAGCTGCCGTTCCTGTCACGCACCGACGGTTCGCTACTGTGCAACAGGGGCAGCGCTGCGCCAGCGTTATGACAACACCTCGATGGAGGCGACCTCATGAGCGAATCGCTCAGTATTCCTAAGCTCGACGATGAAACGCAGTCTCAATTTCAGGCCCGCATAGCGATCACTCCGGAATGCCTGAGCGCCGCCGTGCTGGTCACGTGTAAGCACTTTGATGAGCCGGTTACAGAGGTCGTAGAGGAGCTTAAGCGCCAAACCGCCGCAATGAACAGCGGCGATATGACGCGTGCGGAGAACATGCTCTTGGCTCAAGCACATACTCTCGATGGGCTGTTTGCCAATCTGGCGAGTAAAGCAATGGTGGCAAATCATTTGGACCGAATGGATAAGCTTTTGCGGATGGCGCTCAAGGCACAGAGCCAAAGCCGCGCGACCTTGCAGACCCTGGCCGAACTCAAAGCGCCGAAGCAGATTGTCTTTGTGAAGCAGGCCAATATTGGCAATCAGGTCCAGGTTAACAACGGCACTCAAGAGAAGCCCGCTCGCACGCGGAAAACTAAAAACGTGCAGAACGAATTATTGGAGGTTGAGCATGGCGAACGGCTGGACACCCGAGCGACGGGCACGGCAGGCGGAGTTGATCCGGCAATGGCGACCTTGGGAGCGAAGCACCGGACCACGCAGCGCCGAGGGTAAGGCGGCTTCATCGCGCAATGCCTGGACGGGCGGGATGAGGCCGCTGCTGCGAGAGCTGGCCGAAGAGCTGCGAGAGCAGGACAAGATTCGTCGCGAGATTCTGGACTGAGTGAAAGGCCACGAATTGCACTTAATACGGGCCGCCAAGGACAATGTGTTCATGCGGCGGATGCAGGGCGGGATAAACTCGATACTGATTTGTAAGCGGCCAGCGAACACACCTTCAGAAATCCGGAATTAAGGGCGATGGTGTCCGCCTATTTTTAAGCGGACGCGATCACCCTTATCGCCAGGATTTCCATGCGCCAACGAAGCTCCTATCCCAAACCCTTCAAGGCCCAGGTTGTGCAGGAATGCCTGAAACCCGGTGCCTCAGTTTCCAGCGTCGCCATCAGCCACGGCATCAATGCCAACGTGATTCGCAAGTGGCTGCCGATTTACCGTGATAAACCTGTCGCGCCACTTCCCGCGTTTGTACCGCTGCAACCAATGCCTAAACGGCACGCTGATGAAGCGGTGGTGATCGCACTGCCGCTGGGCGACAAAGCCATCACGGTCAAATGGCCCATCACCGACCCGGACGGCTGCGCACGTTTTATCCGCAGCCTCTCGCAATGATACGCATCGACGCCATCTGGCTCGCCACTGAGCCCATGGACATGCGCGCCGGCACCGAAACTGCGTTGGCCCGCGTGGTCGCCGTGTTCGGTGCGGCGAAGCCGCACTGCGCTTATCTGTTCGCCAACCGCCGGGCCAACCGGATGAAGGTGCTGGTGCACGATGGCGTGGGCATCTGGCTTGCCGCACGGCGTTTGAACCAAGGCAAGTTTCACTGGCCTGGCACTCATCGCGGTTTGGAAGTCGGGCTCGACGCTGAACAACTTCAAGCGCTGGTGCTCGGTTTGCCATGGCAGCGAGTTGGCGCTAACGGCGCAATCACAATGATTTAGCCTTGCTTTTCAGCTGTGGCAGGTGGATCGCTTTGGTAAAATCCACGGCATGACTTCCTCTCCCAATCTCGACCAAATGACACCCGAACAACTGCGCGCACTCGCTGCGCAGTTGCTGTCGAAGGTCGACACCATGGGCCGAAAAATCCATCGTGACGAGACGATCATCGAGCAGCTCTCTCACGAGATTGCCATCCTCAAGCGGCACAAGTTCGCCAAGCGCAGCGAACAGATCAGCCTGGCGCAAGGCAACTTGCTCGATGACCTGCTCACCACTGACCTTGAGGCTATCGAGGCAGAACTGAACGCGCTTCGTCCCGCCCCAACGTCGGACGAAACCCGCCAAAAACCCAAGCGCGCGCCGCTGCCGCCGCAGTTCCCACGTACCGTCATTCGTCACGAGCCAGAGAACACCCAGTGTGTCTGCGGGTGTCAGCTTCAGCGCATCGGCGAAGACGTCAGCGAGAAGCTGGATTACACGCCGGGCGTGTTTACCGTTGAGCAGCATGTACGTGGAAAGTGGGCCTGCCGCCAGTGCGAAACACTGATCCAAGCACCGGTGCCGGCCCAGGTGATCGACAAGGGCATCCCGACCGCAGGCCTGCTGGCGCATGTGATGGTGGCCAAATTCGCTGATCATCTGCCGCTGTACCGGCAAGAAAAGATCTTTGGCCGTGCAGGCCTGGCGATCCCGCGTTCAACGCTGGCTCAGTGGGTGGGCCAAACTGGCGTACAGCTACAACCGCTGGTGGATGCACTGCGCGAAGCGGTGCTGGCTCAGCGAGTCGTGCATGCCGATGAAACGCCGGTGCAGATGCTGGCGCCCGGCGAGAAGAAAACGCACCGAGCTTATGTCTGGGCTTATTGCACCACGCCGTTCTCGGCACTGAAGGCCGTTGTCTACGACTTCAGCCCCAGCCGTGCTGGCGAACATGCACGGAACTTCCTTGGCACGTGGAACGGCAAGCTGGTCTGTGATGACTTCGCGGGTTACAAGGCCAGCTTCGAGCTGGGCATCACCGAAATCGGCTGCATGGCGCATGCCCGCCGTAAGTTCTTCGACCTGCATGTGACGAACAAAAGCCAGTTGGCCGAGCAAGCGCTGCACTCAATCGGCGGGCTGTACGAAGTTGAACGGCAGGCCAAAGACATAAGTGATGAAGAACGATGGCGATTACGCCAAGAAATAGCGGTGCCCATTGCACAGAAATTACATGAGTGGATGCTGGCTCAGCGCGACCTCGTGCCCGAGGGCTCGGCCACGACCAAGGCTCTGGATTACAGCTTGAAACGCTGGGTAGCGCTGACGCGCTACCTGGATGATGGTGCCGTGCCCATCGACAACAACCCGGTGGAGAACACGATCAGGCCATGGGCGCTTGGGCGCTCCAATTGGTTGTTCGCCGGGTCTCTGCGCAGTGGCAAACGAGCGGCAGCGATCATGAGTTTGATCCAGTCGGCACGCATGAACGGGCATGATCCGTACGCGTATCTCAAGGATGTACTGACGCGATTGCCGACGCAGAAAGCCAGTGAGATCGAGCATCTACTGCCGCATCAATGGATGCCTGGCTGATCTACGCAAGGCGTATTCCCCATACGCTTACACTGATTTCCCTTGGCAAGTACGTGGAACGTCTGGGTGACACCAATGTACAACGACGAGTGTGAACTGCTCGCTGCCAGCCTAGCATTTGTTCAATCTTACTCAAGCTTGCCGTATCCTTGCCAAAACTTCCATGTACCGCTGGGCACAGTGTCGCAGCGGGTTCGAGCACGATGGAAGAACGGTTCAGCAAAATAATCACCCTAGACGAAGTGGCTGCCTACCTTGAGAGGTAAGCGAGCGGTTATCGCTTGTCTGCAGCAAAGAATATCCCGGCTTTTAAGGTCGGAGGGACATGGCGCTTCTCGCGCGCTGACATCGACATGTGGATCAAACAGCAATCGATGAAAGGGTTGAGCGCTCGCCTGACAGACGACATCACCAAGAATCCAGAAAAGTGAATTGTTCATGAAGCACGAAAAAATAACCCTCTCCCAGCTCGAAGGTTTTCTCTTCAAAGCTGCCGACATCCTGCGCGGCAAGATGGACGCCAGCGAGTTTAAGGAATTCATCTTTGGCATGCTTTTTATCAAGCGCCTATCCGACGAGTTCGACCGCAAGCGCACGACGCTACGCAATACCACCTACGCCCACCTGAAGGGGCAGCCCGAGCTGCTGGAGGAACTACTCAATGACAAAACCTCCTACGGCGATACCTTCTTTGTGCCGCTCCGCGCCCGCTGGCAAGAGGGCTGGGTAGATGAAGAAGGCAACGAGGTGCCGCCGCTCAAACATCTCAAGCACGACATCGGCAACATGCTCAACAAGGCCATTGCGGCCGTTGAAGATGAGAACGACGCGCTAGCCGGGGTGCTGAAAAATAACATCGACTTCAACGCTGTAAAAGGCAAGACAAAGATATCTGATCAGAAGTGGAAAGACCTCCTCGATCACTTCAACCAGCCCCAGTTCGTATTGGTCAACGAAAACTTCGAGTTCCCTGACCTACTTGGTGCTGCCTACGAATACTTGATCAAGTATTTCGCCGACAGCGCTGGTAAGAAAGGTGGAGAGTTCTATACGCCCGCAGAAGTAGTGCGCCTGCTGGTGCAGCTCACCAAGCCGGAGGCCGGTAATACCGTCTACGATCCCACTGCGGGCTCCGGCGGCTTTCTCATTCAGGCGCACCAGTATGTGGAAGAGCAGGGCCAAGACCCGAATGATCTCGCCCTCTACGGGCAGGACTCCAACGGCACTGTCTGGTCCATCTGCAACATGAACATGATCCTCCACAATATCACCCGTTTCACCATCGAAAACGGGGATACGCTGGAAGATCCGCAGATTCTTGAAAAGGGCCAGCCGCGCAAGTTCGACCGCGTGCTCGCAAATCCGCCGTTCTCGCAGAACTACAGCCGCGCCAGCATGACCTTCACCAGCCGCTTCCGTGAGTTCTGCCCGGAAACCGGCAAGAAGGCCGACCTCATGTTCGTTCAGCACATGACCGCTAGCCTTAAGCCCGACGGCCACATGGCCACCGTCATGCCTCACGGTGTGCTATTCCGGGGGGGCAAGGAAAAGCTCATTCGCGAGTTACTGATCGAAGATGATCATCTTGAAGCCATCATCAGCCTGCCCCCCGGCCTGTTTTACGGCACCGGCATCCCCGCCTGTGTGCTGGTAATTAACAAAAGCAAACCCGATGCGCTGCGTAATCAGGTGCTATTTATCAATGCTGATCGCGAATACGCAGAGGGCAAGAACCAGAACAAGTTACGCCCCGAAGACATCGAGAAGATTGACCACGTCTTCACCCACAAGCTGAGCATCGATAAATACAGCCGAATGGTGGATAAGGTGGAGATCGTTAATCAGCACGACTACAACCTCAACATCCGCCGCTACGTGGATAACACTCCGGCCCCCGAGCCGGAAGACGTGCAGGCTCACCTTATTGGCGGCATCCCCAAGGGCGAGGTTGCCGCTAAAAAGTCCAAGTTTGAAAAGTTCGGCGTGCAGCCCGATATCCTCCTAGAACCTCTGCGCTCGAGCTATTTGTCCTTCCGTCCTTCGCTAGGCACCAGGTCCGCCATCAAAACGACCCTCGAGGCAGACGAGAACCTTCAAGCCAGGCTAGCCGAGCATCAAACCGCACTAGAGCAATGGTGGCAGGTGGCACGGGATGACTTCGCCCAACTGAGGGAAGGACGCAAACTTCCCGACGTGCGTTACGAGTTGCTCACCACGCTCAAGTACAAACTACAGCCCCTAGGTGTGCTGGATGAATTCAAGAGCGCCGGCGTATTCGTCAACTGGTGGCAGTCCATCCGCTACGACTTGAAGACTGTCGTATCCACCGGCTGGCACCACACATTGATCCCGGATAGCTACCTCATCGCGGAATACCTTCAGAGAGAAGCCGACGAGATCAAGGCGCTGGAGGGCAAAATCAACGAAGCCCAAAATGAATTAGCCGAAGCCGTAGAAGTCGCCGCTGAAGCTGTCAGCTATGAGCCGGAAGAGGCCGAAGGCGAAGAAGGTGACGCAAAAATTACCGCTACAGTCATCAAAAAATACCTGAAGTCTCTTATTGATGACTTCGCCGATGCCAGTACCGACTCCGCCAGAAAGGAGCGCAAGCATTACGCCGACCTGCGTGATGGTATCAGTGCCACCGAAAAGCGAATCAAGGACCACAAGGATCGGCTCAAGATCAAGCAGAGTGAGCTGAATCAGAAGCTGCAGCTAAAGCGAATCGGTGGAGAAGAACCAAAGGCTGAAACTAGGACAATAATCGCCCATGCCAAGGCCGCCATGCAGGGCCTGAACCCGGAAATAAAGGACCATAATAAAAAAATCGCTGCCCTACAAAAGGACATAGCAGCGCTTGAGAAGCGACTCGCCCGCATTGACGATCTGCTCGCGGCCATCGGCGGCCCGTTGAGCGAGACTGACGCCAAGCGCCTGATATTGAAAAAATTACACGACCTCGCCGACACGGAATTGCTTCGATATTTAAACGCTGAGAAGCGGGAGCTGATCGCCATCGTCGAGAACCTGTGGGACAAGTACGCGGTGTCGAGTGAGACTCTGGAGAAGGAGCAGAAGAGTACGTTGAAGACGCTCAATGGCTTCCTCACTAGCTTGGGGTATCTGGCATGACCGGCAATCTTCCTGACTCGTGGCAATGGAAGTCGTTGCGCGAGGTGGCAACGATCAATTACGGGAGATCAGCGAGTGCCATTCTTTCGGATGAAGGAGAGATACCTGTTGTCGGTACTGGTGGAGTTGAAAGATATGGCAATAACTATCTGTATGATGGCGCATCTATTATTCTCGGTCGAAAGGGGACTATCGATAAAGTGTCGTATATCGATGGTAGGTTTTGGCCCATTGATACGGCGTATTTTTTAAATGCCTTCCAAGAGGGGGCGAGAGTAAGGTGGCTATATTACTTCTTGCAGACTGTAGACCTTCGTTCGTTAAATGAGGCTACAGGCGTTCCAAGTTTGTCGCGTGAGCGTCTCTACAAGCTCGTGATTCCAGCGCCTTGTCCTCAAGAGCAAGAAAAAATTGCTGAGATTCTTGCAACGCTCGACCTCGCCATCGAGCAAACCGAGGCGCTGATCGCCAAGCAACACCGCATCAAGGTTGGTCTGATGCAGGACCTGTTTACCAAAGGTATTGATGAGCACGGTAACGTTCGTTCCGAAACCACCCATGCTTTCAAGGATTCTCCGCTTGGACGGATTCCGGTGGAGTGGTCTGTAAGCTCGTTGGGCGCTTTAGCTAGGTTTCAATCAGGGTATGCTTTTAAAAACCAAGAGCTCACTGAAACCGGTTTGCGAGTTGTCCGAATATCGAATCTTCATAAGGAGAATTTTCCATATTGGCACTACGATGGTTTGGCTAAGGAAAGTTGGTTTGTGCATGAGGGCGATATTCTATTTAGCTGGGCCGGAGTCGCCTCATCGATTGACTGCGTCCGTTATATTGGTCCTAGTGCTCTCCTTAACCAACATATATATAACTTGGTTATTCCCGATGAGGCGTTAAGGGCGTTTGTGTATTACTCGCTTCAAAGTTACCTTCCTAAACTCAGGACCGAAATTGAAGGGGGCGCAGGGCAGCTTCATCTAACAAAAGGCAAGATCCAGTCCATCGTCATTCCTCAGCCGGGTAATGCGGAACTGACTAAAATTGTAGAAACGATGGAGAAGGAAGAGGACGTGCTTAGTGTCTACAAAAAGCAATTGAGCAAGACAAAATCTCTCAAGAGTGGGCTAATGCATGATCTGTTGACCGGTACACGGCGTGTCGTACCATTTCTTGCGCAAGCCGCCAAATAATAGAAGGATCTCCGCGTGGCCTACCTGGATAAGACCCCCTCACATATTCGTATCGACGAGCGCAACCACGTCGAAGAGCCACTGCTCCACCAGTTGGTTGGACTGGGTTGGGAAGTCATAGACCTGGAAATGAAGCAGGAACCGAAGCAGAGCTTCCGCGAAAGCTTTACCGAGGTGGTGCTTGGGTCGGTGCTGCGAGAGCAGTTGAGGGTAATCAACCCTTGGCTGGAGGAGGACCAGGTGGAGGAGGCGGCGAGAAGACTTACCGCCAGCTTTCCCGGCAGCAACCTGCTTGAAAACAACCGCCATGTACTGAACTTGCTGCTGGAAAACACCAGTGTGGCTGAGAACCGGCAGACCGGCGAGAAAAGCCCCACGGTACGCTATGTTGACTTCGCGACGCGGAACAATAACCGCTTTATCGCCATCTGCCAGTTCAAGGTGCGCATTCTTGGCACCGAGCACCACATCGTGCCGGATATCATATTGTTCCTGAATGGCCTGCCAGTGGTGCTGATCGAGTGCAAGTCTCCCAAGACGAAGGAGCCGATTCCTGAAGCCATTGACCAGATGCTGCGGTATAGCGAGCAGCGCGGCGCAAAGGGGGAGGGCAGCGCACCACTGTTCTACTTCAATCAGTTCGTTGTGGCCACATGCCGCAACCAGGCCAAGTTCGGCACCATTACCACCCACAATGAAAAGCACTTCTACCGTTGGTCCGACCCGTGGCCGCGCACAGTGGAAGATCTCGCCCACAGCGGTAGCAGTCCTAACGATCAGCAGCGCCTAGTGGCGGGGATGCTAGATCGGCAGAACTTGCTGGACATCATCCGCACCTTCACCATTTTCTCGGAATCGGAAAAGGGGGAGCTGATCAAGGTTGTTGGGCGTTACCAGCAGTTCCGTGCCGTGAAGCTGGCGGTACAGCGCCTGTTGAGTGGCAAGACTCCAAGGGCGCGAAGCGGCATTGTCTGGCACACCCAGGGTTCCGGCAAATCGCTGACCATGATGTTTATGGTGCGCGAGATGTACCGACACTCACAGCTCTCAAAATGGAAGGTAGTGTTCGTTACTGATCGCACACAACTTGAGCAGCAACTCGGAGAGACTGGTGGCAGTATCGGCTTTACCGTAAAGGTGGCAGACAGCATCGCTAAACTGAAGGAGCTGCTGCGCAGCGATTCCTCTGACTTGGTGATGGCGATGATCCACAAGTTCCGCGAGACGGACTTGTCGGAAACCTTTCCGGAGTTGAACAGCAGCACGAGCATCCTGGTGATGACCGATGAGGCGCACCGCTCGCAATACTCTTTGCTCGGTGCGAATCTGGACAGGGCTATCCCCAACTCAGCGCGCATTGGTTACACCGGCACCCCTATCGATAAGACCGAAACGGTGTTCGGCGACTATATTGACAAGTACACCATGCGCCAGGCCATTGAGGACGGCGTGACGCTGGAGATCGTCTACGAAGGCCGCACCCACAACGCTGAGTTGGGGGACCAAGCAGGCATGGATAGCGTATTCGCCGACGTGTTCAGTGAGTACAACTTGGAGCAGCGGGTGAAGATCCTTGGTTACGGCTCCCGCGACGCCTATTTGGAAGCTAAGTCCACTATCGCAGCCAAGGCCACGGATATGGTGACGCACTTTCTGGAGCACGTGTTACCTAACGGTTTCAAGGCCCAGGTGGTGGCCACTTCGCGTGAGGCGGCGGTGCGCTATAAGGATGCGTTGGATGCGGCTTTGGCGGCAGCCATTAAGAAGTTAGAGCAGACCAATCCTCTCAATCTCGACCTAGGACGGTTGAAAAAGCTCCAGACCGACGTGGTGATCTCAGGTAACCATAATGATCTGCCCCACATCAAGGCCTACACCGACAGCGCCCGCCATCAGCGCACCATCAAGAGCTTCAAGTTACCCTTTGATGGCACCGACGAAGGCGTGACCGGCGAGATTGGTATCGTAATCGTCAACAACATGCTGCTGACGGGCTTCGATGCGCCAATCGAGCAGGTGATGTATCTGGATAAAGTGATTGTCGCGCACAACCTGCTACAAGCCATCGCCCGCGTGAACCGGGTAAGCGGAGCGGCCAAGGAGAAGGGGTTTATCGTAGATTACGTAGGCATCGGCCACCACCTCAAGAAGGCTATCGACAACTATGAGGAACGTGAGCAGAAGGAGGTGCTCGACTGCTTGAGCTTTCCCGAGGACGAAGTGCGCGCTCTGCAGGCCGACTACAAAGCCATCATGGAGCTACTGGAAAAGTATGGCCTGACCGATTTTAACGACCTTGATGCCTTCTTTGACCTGTTCTACGACGAGGATGTGCGCTTTGAGTTCATGCTGGCCTACAAGAAGCTGACCCGTAGCCTCGACTTAGTTTTCCCTGCCAAAGAGGCGTTGGGATACCTGAAAACCTACAACGCGCTTACCGAGATCAATGTGCTGGCTGGCCGCCACCTGAACGACCAGCGCCTGAGTATGAAAGGCATTCCGCCCAAGTTGCGGGCTATCACTGATGAATATCTGGCTTCGAAAGGCATTGATCAGAAGGTAAAACCGATTTCGATCCTCGACGAGGGCTTCGAGAGCCAGGTTGGTAAACGTAAGCGCGCCAAAACCAAGGCCGCGGAGGTGGAGCATGCCATCCGTCACCATCTGGACATAGAACTCGACGACGACCCAGAGCTACAGGCTTCTTTTTCCATCGCTCTTGCGGAGATACTGCAAGAATTCGCCAACAATTGGCAGACGATCTATGAAGAACTGGAGAAACTGCGCAAACGTATCATCGAAGCTTCCAACGAGCCGACCTACGGTTTGCACAAAAAAAAGCAGATGCCATTCTTTCGTATGCTTCAGGCCGAGCTGGGTCATGCCATGGATCAACACCCCAGCTATGCAGGAAAACCGGATGAGCGCATCGCCGTACTGATCGACCTAACCCAACAGATCTACTTGGTGGTTGAGCGTGAATTGAAACTGGCAAGCTTCTGGGAAAGTGTGCCGGCGCGTAACAAGCTGAAGGCGGAGATTCTTTATATTCTTCTCTCGGAGTCCTTTGCTTCGTTGCCAAGTGTAGCCCCCCTTCGTAACCAGATCATTTCGCGAGTGATGGAAATCGCCGAGAAGAACAACGACCGGATTCTGTACGCGAGTTGATATGGAATTGACCTACAAAGTTGTCTACTCGAAGCGCAAGAGTCTAACCATCTCGGTCGAGCGTGACCGCTCTATTGTAGTAAAAGCGCCGGAAGGTACAGCACCAGAGAAGATTCATCGGATCGTGGAGTCGCGCAAGCTGTGGCTCTACGAAAAGACTCGCCATGCGCAGAAATACAGCCCGCTGCCGCATCCGCCGGGAAAGGAGCTGGTTGCCGGAGAATCCCTGCCTTTCCTGGGGCGGCATTACCGCATTGAGCTGGTGGCAGGGGACGGCGGCATCCGCTTTGAGCAGAAGTTTCTGGTGCCACAGACGCTGACAGGCAAGTCAGCGGCATTTCGCAACTGGTTCGTTGCGCGCGCCGAGGAGAAAATACTGCCGCGCGTGAAGATGTACGCTAACAACCTCGGGGTCACTTACAAGGAAGCCAAAATCGGGGGTGGCAAATACCGTTGGGGATCATGCACACCGAACGACAACGTGATCTTCAACTGGCGTTTGATCAAAGCGCCTATGTTCGTGATCGACTATATCGTCGTGCACGAGCTGACCCACCTTATCGAACCTAACCACACGCCCCGTTTTTGGAACATCGTAAACGCCCAGGCGCCAACAATGGAGAAAGCCAAGGCGTGGCTACAGAAACATGGCGCACTGCTGGAGGACGATATTTAAAAGTGCCGCCACGGGGAAGTTGGCATTACTGAACGATCTAAATCACCCCCGGTTATTTAGACCCTTTTTATCCGAGACGCTTCTGCCGTTTGAGCTTGAATGGGACCAGCTTCGGCTGGCGTTTGAGCTGTACGTCGCCAAGCAAGGGTTCCAAATCGAAGAGCCGACGCAATGTACCCAACCGAACGGCCGGCGCACGGGGCTTAACCGCGAAACCCCAAGCTTTCGCATGCGACCTCCGCCATACGCGGCGTGTAGGACGCAGTTGCCGACTTCTATTAATGCGAGGACTGTACGTCGTGTAAAAAGTCGCCCGATACTTGTGGCATCGGGCGACGGCTTCTTACTTCAGAAAGGTTGGTTTGTAGTATTCATCGAGGAACCAGTAACGATTGATGCATTGCCCTTTGTGCGGGTGAGCTTTCAGAAATTTGAGTACCTCACTTTCAACGATTTCCAAGCATTTCACCGTACGACTGTACTTGTGCAGATCCTCTTCTTTGACCAGCGCCTTGTCACGATCAAACCGCTGACCTTCGTTCAACTGTGCCTGATCGTAACGAACCTCTTTAAACATGCCGGTTTCGACGAGAGCTCCAATGACCTCGGTCGTCACTTGCATAGTGTTTTTGTAAGAGGAGTCTTTGGAAAGGAAGCAGCCGCGAATGAATGGTTCGAGCGAAAAAAGCTCAGTCCGTTCAAACTGGTCAAAACGTTTCGCGCGCTGATTAATCGGCATGCTGAGCAAGCCGGAGCGAGCCCAGTAGTCGACGAAACGAGGCAGGTCAATGGCGGCACCTGGACCGCCGTTGGGAAGACGGATTGAAAGCCCATCTTCGCTCAACAGAGATGGTTTTTGGGGAGCGAGTTGGTCTTCACCCAGGAGCCGCTTATACTCGGCAAAGGGGAGAATCGCGTACAGCGGTTGCTGTGCGTCGTCGTAAATGAATTGTGCTTTTGAGTTCATGTTTATTTACCTGAGGGAATTTATCAAAAGCGAAATTGCTTTCGATAATGCTCACTGAGCGAGTTATGATCGCTCAGTGAGTGGGTGATCGTCACTCAGTGAGTAAATATCAAGCTTTTTCTACTATGATTTCTCCTCTATCGGCCTGCCTTCGTGCAGGCCTTTTTTTACCAAAAAAATTCAGACTTCGGCCATGCCGAGTTTTTTTACGACCGCAAAGCGGGCTGACCAAACCCAAGGGGGGCACCGAGGCAGACGGAAACCAGATTGATCTTGAAGATCCAGCAGTGAAAACCGAGATCGCGGCCGCGGTGGGAGCAGCGGCTCTGGGACTTAAGAACAAAACACCGATCTGCTTGGCTCGCTCCGATCACTAAAACTGAGCTGGGCGTCTTCAAAACTCAATTTGAAGGCTTGGACATTGCCGCCTTGAAGAGGCTGCAGACCAAGGCGGGCAATACAAAGAGATCAAACTGATTGCCGAGCACAAGTTGGACGAGGTCATCACTCGCCGCACTGAGCGCCTGCGCACCCGAAACTTCTAAGCTGTTCGCTGGATAAAAAGCGGCTATGACGGACCGATATGGGTAGTTTTGTGCCTGTCGCTCTAGACAGTTACAGAGCGAGCCCAGCCGAGCGCTGTCAAAAAATCGAGTCGATGGAGCAGCGGGTAACCCAGCGTCTTGGTGTGGGTCAAAGTGTGGGTCAAAGATTCATTTTTGTATGAGGTCCGCATTCTAAGCGGCTTTCAGGCATTAAAAAGCCGGCTTGTGGCCGGCTTCTCGGGGACTGGCTTGGTTTATTTTTGGTAAACCGCGTCAGCCTTCAAAAGGTACACCCGGATCTGCGTCCGGCTGTGGGACTTGGTAGACGTTGGTCTGCCGCGTCGGGCGTCATCTGAGCCGCGGGAGCGGGTCGATGCGCGAATGTGGGGCGCAGGATACTGAGTTTTGCTTTGGATTCCCAGCCTGAAGTGCGGGCTAGAGCGATTTCTGCGCCAAAAATCCGGAATTTGTACCGTTTGTCCGGGCCTCTTCGCGAGCAGGCTCGCTCCCACAGGGTTCAGTGCAGACTCGAAAAAAACGCATCAGGTCAAAGAAACGGCACCACCGGCCGTCTCTTGCTCAGCGTCGACCACCAGAACACCCAGCCCAATATATGAATCCTCTGCTCTTCTATCTGCGCGGGGCGGAAGACTTCGTCCGGATACTCGGCGCTGTTGTGGCTGCGCAGGCGCAGGCCGTTGCCCGGCATACGGTGCAGGTATTTGATGCGCAGCATGCCGTCGTGTTCGATGGCGTAGATTTCGCCGTCGACGACCTGGGTCAGGCTGCGGTCGATAGCGACGATCGAGCCGTCGTCGATGCGGTCGGCCATGCTGTTGCCGATCATGTGCGCGCAAATGGCGTCGCTGGGGCGGATTTCCAGTTGATCGAGGTGTGCGCGCAACAGGCGAATGGACAGGTCCGGGTCCTGGATGACGTGGGTTTTGTCAGAGCCGTTGGTCAGTGGCGTTTCCTTGAAGAACGCCAGGTTGATGTCGTTTGGGTCAATGACGGTGTAGACGCCGCGGATGGATTGGGCATCAAATGTATCGCCGTTGCTGGCAGGCATTTGCAGGCGCGGGGACTCTTTCGTGCCTTCGCCGGTTTTCAACCATTCGCTGTTGACGGACAACAGCCGTGAGACTTCTTCCATGCGATACGCCGGGACGCCACGGGTGTACCAGTTGTGGATATTTTGGGCTTCCGTGCCCCAGAACTTTGCGAAACCGGTGGTGGTGATGTTCGCTGCTTCCAGGAGTGCCTTGAATCGTGGACCGCTAGTGTTCTTTCTCATAAACACGGAGTCTACGGCCGCGCTAGAGCGGTTTGAATAAACCGGGCGTTCAAAAAAAGCCTGAATTTTGCGACGGGATGTAAGACGCACTTGTGGGAAATTACACGCCTTAAAACTTTTCTGTAATCCGCCATAAACGCATTGTTTAATGCGCGCGGAGAAGTCGAAAAAAAACCCGGAAAAACCGGGTTTTTTTCAAGCGTTACGCAAGTCGCAGGCTTAGCCTTTGTAGGCAGCAACCGACTTGGTGATCGCATCGCGAGCGGCGTCTGCACCGGCCCAGCCTTCGATCTTGACCCATTTGCCTTTTTCGAGATCTTTGTAGTTCGCGAAGAAGTGCTCGATCTGCTGGATCAGCAGTGGCGGCAGGTCGGTGTATTCCTTCACATCGACGTACAGCTGGGACAGCTTGTCGTGCGGGACTGCGATGACTTTGGCATCGCCGCCGCCGTCGTCGGTCATGTTCAGGACGCCGACTGGACGCGCGCGGATCACCGAGCCTGGTGCAACCGGGTAAGGGGTCACAACCAGCACGTCGAGGGGGTCACCGTCGTCAGCCAGGGTGTTCGGGATGAAACCGTAGTTGGCCGGGTAGAACATTGGGGTGGCCATGAAACGGTCAACGAACAGGCAATCGCTGTCTTTGTCGATTTCGTATTTGATCGGCGCGTGGTTGGCCGGGATCTCGATCGCGACGTAGATGTCGTTCGGCAGGTCTTTGCCAGCCGGAATCTTGCTGTAGCTCATTGGGCGTTGCCCCCGTAGTTGACCAAAAACACTTGGCCGGATTGACCAAAAAGTGGCGGCGATTATAGGCATATTCTGCCGCGTACGCCATGTACTGAGCGTCGTGCTGCGCTTAGTCGTGAGCCTGATAGACCGGGTCTGTGGCCTGAAGTTGCCGCAACCTGCCCAATGGATCCTGCCGGTAGAAACGCTTGAGTTGCAAGTAGACCTGTGGATAAGCCTCGTGCAGCAGATCCGGGGCGCTGAAGAAGTACTCGCTGGTGACGGCGAAGAACTCCGCCGGGTTTTCGGCGGCGTAGGGGTCGATGGCGGTTTCAGCGTCTGGGTCGCGGTCGAGTTGCTGATTGAGATGGTCGTAGGCCTTCTGCATCACTTCGGCCCAGTCGCTGACGCGCATATCGGCGTGCAGCGGCGGCAGGCCATTGGCGTCGCCGTTGAGCATGTCGAGTTTGTGCGCCAGTTCGTGGATCACCAGGTTGTAGCCTTCCCAGCCACCACTGGCCATCACCCCCGGCCAGGCGAGGATGACCGGCCCTTGTTGCCAGGCTTCGCCACTGTGTTCACCGTCCCACTCGTGTTCGACACCGCTGGCGTCGCGATGGCGCTGCGGGCTGAGGAAGTCGTCGGGGTAGAGAACGATCTCGTGAAAACCCTGATACCAGTTCAAGTCGCCCAAATGCAGAAGCGGCAATTGCGCCTGGGCGGCGAGCAGCAGGCGTTGCTCCTGGTGCAGTTCGACGCCGGGCAGGGCGGTCAGGTGTTTGTCTTCCAGAAATAGAACGCAGGCTTCGCGCAACCATTGGTCTTCGGCGACCGTGATGCCGTCGAGGAAGCTCAGGTGATGGCGCACCCGTTGCCAAAGGTCGTCGGCAATCGGGTGCTTTGCCAGAATGCGCCGGCGTCGCCAGGCGCTCAGCGACCACATCGGCTTAGCGCGATTGCGCTTTGGCGCCGCCGAAACGGCTGCGAACCACGCCGAGGATCATTGGCACCAGCGACAGTAGAATGATCGCTACTACCAGCAACGACAGGTTCTTCTTGATGAACGGCACGTTGCCGAAGAAATAACCCAGTGTCACCAGGCCGCCAACCCAGAGGATGGTGCCCAATACGCTGAAACCGAAGAAGCGCGGATACGGCATTTTCGCCACGCCAGCGACGAACGGCGCGAAGGTACGGATGATTGGCAGGAAACGCGCCAGCGTCACGGTCTTGCCGCCGTGCTTGTCATAGAAATCGTGGGTTTTTTGCAGGTAATCGCGACGGAAGATTTTCGAGTTCGGATTGCTGAACAGTTTTTCCCCGGCCGTTCGTCCGATCACGTAGTTGGTGCTGTCGCCCAGGATTGCCGCGAGCATCAGCAGACCGCCCAGCAGCACCGGGTCCATGCCGCCGCCAGCCGCAACGGCGCCGGCAATGAACAGCAGCGAATCACCCGGCAGGAACGGCATCACTACGAGACCGGTCTCGCAGAAGATCACCAGAAACAGGATGGCGTAGATCCACGGCCCGTAGTTGTTCACCAGCAAATCGAGGTAGACATCGAGATGCAGGATAAGGTCGAGCGGGTTGAAATCCATGGGGGCACCTGTAGTGGCGGCCCGACTCGGCAGGCCTGTGCGGATGACTTCGTGTAAGCCTACAAGCAGGTGTAGTTTTTCTTACAAGCCGGAAAGCTCGGGATTATACGGTCTGAATGATGAAAAGCGCGTTGGTTTTGTAGCGGGGGATGTCGGGGTGTGAACAATTGTCAGGTATACCGGGAGGGGGATAAAAGATCGCAGCCTTCGGCAGCGCCTACACTTGGAATACGTTCCCCTGTAGGCGCTGCCGGAGGCTGCGATCTTTTCGATTCAAAGCTCTTCGCTGATCGGCAGCACGTAGTTCTTGAATTCGGTGTCTTCCTTGAATCCGATGGATTCATAGGTTTTTTGCGCGACTTCGTTGTTGCTGCTGGTGGACACGCGCATACGTACGGCCTGGGTTTCCTTGGCCATTTTCTTCGCGGTGCGGATCAGGTTGTCGGCAACCAGTTGGCGGCGGGCGTCTTCGGCGACGTAGATGTCGTTGAGGATCCACACGCGTTTGAGTGACAGCGAGGAGAAGCTTGGATACAGCTGGCAGAAACCCATCAGTTTCTTGTCGTCATCATCGGCCAGGGCCAGATAGATCACCGATTCCTTGCGGCGCAGGCGTTTTTCGAGGAACGCGCGGGAGGAGTCCGGGTAAGGCAGGGAGCCGTAGAACTCGCGATATTTGACGAACAACGGGGTCAACAAATCCAGATGTTCGAGGGTCGCTTGAATAATCCGCATGATAGGTCTCGTCTTCAAGTGGCTGTCTTCAACTGCTCTGACGGCGATGGGAAACCCTGGCGGCCGTGCATCGATCCTGCCTGAAACCAGCGCAGAAACGCAATGCGGAATCGGTTCAGGCTGGGGGCGGAGCGAGTAGGAAGTTTCCCTTCATGTCCGCCTCTGCGTCCGACTCCAGCGTCTGAACCTGTGCTTCGTCCTTCAGATTGACCCCCGACAGCTGCCGCCGGCAGGCTTCGCGCATCAGATACAGCAAGCGATGCGCCGCCATGCCGTAGCTCAAGCCCTCAAGCCGCACGTTGGAAATGCAATTGCGGTAGGCATCGGTCAGTCCGACTTTTGGATTGTAGGTGAAATACAAACCCAGGCTGTCCGGCGAGCTGAGGCCCGGGCGCTCACCGATCAGCATCACGACCATCTTTGCGCCGAGCAGTTGGCCGACTTCATCGCCGACGGCGACCCGGCCCTGTTCCACCAGAACGACAGGCGCAATGGACCAGCCGTCAGCGCTCATCTGCTCTTGCAGCCGAGTGAGAAACGGCAATGTGTGGCGATGGACCGCCAGTGCCGATAAACCATCTGCCACGACAATCGCCAGATCGACACCACCTGGATGCGCCGCCGCGTAGTCACGCAGGCTCTGTGCCGAATCTTCACTCAACTTGCGCCCCAGGTCGGGACGTTGCAGATAACTGTTGCGATCCGCTGCCGCGCTGTGCAGAAGCAGGCTTTCGCGCCCACGTTCAGCGAGTTGCGCACCGAGCCCGGCATGGTCGAACGGCAAATGCACGGCATCCCGCGCCTGCGCGTGGGCGAACTGGAAATCCAGTTGCGCGCGGGTTGGCAGGCTGGTGCCGGTACGGCCAAGAGCAATTCGTGCCGGGGTCAGGCGACGCAGTTCCAGCCATGGGTTTTGTGGGTCGACAGGCGGTTTTTCCATAAGACTCATCCCAGTTGTGCCAGCGCCTGGCGGAAGGCCGGCGGCAGGTTGTTGCCGAAAAGCACCTTGCCGTCGGCCTGAGTGAAGATGCCCATACGGGCCAGCCACTGTTCGAATTCCGGGGCCGGTTTCAGGCCCAGGGTCTGCCGGGCGTAGAGCGCGTCATGGAACGAGGTGGTCTGGTAGTTGAGCATGATGTCGTCGGAGCCGGGGATGCCCATGATGAAGTTGATCCCGGCCACACCCAGGAGGGTCAGCAGGGTGTCCATATCGTCCTGGTCGGCTTCGGCGTGGTTGGTGTAGCAGATGTCGCAGCCCATCGGCACACCGAGCAACTTGCCGCAGAAGTGGTCTTCGAGGCCGGCGCGAATGATCTGTTTGCCGTTATAGAGGTATTCCGGGCCGATAAATCCTACGACGGTGTTCACCAGGAATGGCTTGAAATGTCGTGCCACGGCGTAGGCCCTTGTCTCGCAAGTCTGCTGATCGACACCGTGGTGGGCGTTGGCTGACAAGGCGCTGCCCTGACCGGTTTCGAAATACATCAGATTTTGCCCGAGGGTGCCGCGATTCAGGCTCAACCCGGCGTCATAGCCTTCCTGCAACACATTCAGGTTGATGCCGAAACTGGCGTTGGCCGCTTCGGTGCCAGCAATCGACTGGAACACCAGGTCCAGCGGCACGCCGCGGTTGATCGCCTCGATCGAGGTGGTGACGTGGGTCAGCACGCAGGCCTGGGTCGGAATGTCGTAACGCTGGATGATTGCGTCGAGCATTTCCAGCATGGCGCAGATCGAGGCGATGCTGTCAGTGGCCGGGTTGATGCCGATCATCGCGTCGCCGTTGCCGTACAACAGACCGTCGAGAATGCTCGCGGCGATGCCGGAGGGCTCGTCGGTCGGGTGATTGGGTTGCAACCGCGTCGACAGACGTCCGCGCAGGCCGAGGGTGCCGCGGAACTTCGTCACAACGCGGATTTTCTGTGCGACCAGCACCAGATCCTGTACGCGCATGATCTTCGACACGGCGGCGACCATTTCCGGGGTCAGGCCGGGGGCGAGGGCGCGCAGGCTGGTTTCATCGGCGGCGTCGCTGAGCAGCCAGTCGCGGAAACCGCCGATCGTGAGATGGCTGACCACGGCGAAGGCTTGTTTGTCGTGAGTGTCGATGATCAGCCGGGTGACTTCATCGGACTCGTAAGGAATCAGCGCTTCTTGCAGGAAATGCGTGAGCGGGATGTCGGCCAGCGCCATTTGCGCCGCTACGCGCTCGCCGTCATTGAGCGCGGCCACCCCGGCGAGGAAATCCCCGGAGCGCGCCGGGCTGGCCTTGGCCATGACGTCCTTGAGGCTGTCGAAGCGATAGGTCTGGGCGCCGACCGTGTGAGCGAAACTCGCCATACAGAATTCTCCGTGACGGCGCAGGCCAGGCCCGCGCCGTGGTTTTCGACCGTCAGTGCAGGGCTTCTTCAGCTTTCTGAATCGCCGCAAATTCTTCTTCCGGCGTACCTGCTACCAAGTGATGTCGACTGTAGAAAGCAAAGTAAGCAATTAACACTCCATAGATGATAGCGGCGCCGATCACGACCCGCGGATCGACCAGGAATCCCGCAATCACGGCGATGCAGGCCAATACCAGCGCAACACCCGAAGTGAAGATGCCGCCGGGCGTACGGTACGGACGATCCATTTTGGGGCGACGAATGCGCAGGGTGATGTGCGCGGCCATCATCAGCACGTAGGAAATGGTCGCGCCAAACACCGCCACCAGAATCAGCAAATCGCCCTGGCCAGTCAGTGACAGCCCGAAACCGATGATCCCCGGAATCACCAGCGCGAGCACCGGTGCCTTGCTTTTGTTGGTCTCGGACAATTTGCGCGGCAGGTAGCCTGCGCGGGACAAGGCGAAAATCTGCCGCGAATAGGCGTAGATGATCGAGAAGAAACTGGCGATCAGCCCGGCCAGACCCACGAGATTGACGAAACCGCTCATCCAGGTCGAGCCGCCGTAGGCTTTGCTCAATGCTTCAACCAGTGGGTTGCCCGACGTCAGCAGCGAGTTGGCACCGGCGCCGCCCGGCCCGACGATCAAAATCAGCAGGGCAAACGCCAGCAGTACCAGCATGGCGCCGATGAGCCCGCGTGGCAGGTCGCGCTTGGGGTTTTTGGTTTCTTCGGCGGCCAGCGGCACACCTTCCACAGCGAGGAAGAACCAGATCGCGTAAGGAATAGCCGCCCACACGCCAACGTAGCCGAACGGCAGGAAAGGGCTGGCGCCGGTAGCGCTGGTCACAGGGATGTCGAGCAAATTGGCGACGTCAAAGTGCGGCACCATGGCCACCAGAAATACACCGAGCGCCAGAGCGGCGATGGCCGTGATGACGAACATCAGCTTCAACGCTTCGCCAACCCCGAAGATATGGATGGCGATAAAAATGATGTAGAACGCCAGATAAATCATCCAGCCGCCGACGCCAAACAACGATTCGCAATAAGCGCCGATGAACACGGCAATCGCGGCCGGGGCGATGGCGTATTCGATGAGGATGGCAGTACCCGTCAGGAAGCCGCCCCAAGGGCCGAAGGCACTCCGTGCAAATCCATAACCGCCACCGGCCGTGGGAATCATCGAGGACAGTTCGGCCAGGGAAAAACACATGCACAAGTACATGGTGGCCATCAGCAGTGTCGCGAGGAACATGCCGCCCCAACCGCCTTGCGCCAGGCCGAAGTTCCAGCCGGCATAATCGCCTGAGATCACATATGCGACACCGAGCCCGACCAGCAGAACCCAGCCCGCGGCACCTTTTTTCAATTCGCGTTGTTGGAAGTAGTCCGAGCCGACTTTTTCGAAGTCGACGGAAGAGCCGGACGCCGGAGCACCAGCAGGAGATTCGCTAGGCATAGGGTTCACCATTCTTATTGTTTTATTGGCCCGATTGTTCCGTCAGAAACCATGGGGTTGAAAGGCACACCGCTTTCGCGAGCAGGCTCGCTCCCACATTGGAGTTGTGTCGAGTCGAACATTGCAGGTGCACGCAATTCCCTGTGGGAGCGAGCCTGCTCGCGAAAGCTATCTGAGGGGCGATGCAGAAATGACTGCCTCGCCCCCCATCCGCTTAGAAGAAGCCCAACGGATTGATGTCGTAGCTCACCAGCAGGTTTTTGGTCTGCTGATAGTGATCGAGCATCATCTTGTGGGTTTCACGGCCGACGCCGGACTTCTTGTACCCACCGAACGCGGCGTGCGCCGGGTACAGGTGGTAGCAGTTGGTCCACACGCGACCGGCCTTGATCGCCCGGCCCATGCGGTAGGCGCGGTTGATGTCGCGGGTCCACAAGCCGGCGCCGAGGCCGAACTCGGTGTCGTTGGCGATGGCCAGCGCTTCGGCTTCGTCCTTGAAGGTGGTGATGCTGACCACCGGGCCAAAGATTTCTTCTTGGAACACACGCATTTTGTTGGTGCCCTTGAGCAGGGTCGGCTGGATGTAATAGCCAGTCGACAGATTGCCCTCGAGTTTTTCCACCTTGCCGCCAGTCAGCAGTTCGGCGCCTTCGCCCTTGGCGATTTCCAGGTACGAAAGAATCTTGTCGAATTGCTGCTCGGACGCCTGCGCGCCGACCATGGTGTCAGTGTCCAGCGGGTCGCCCCGTTTGATCTGCAGGACTTTCTTCATGACCACGGCCATGAACTCGTCGTAGATCGATTCCTGTACCAGCGCGCGGGAAGGGCAGGTGCAGACTTCGCCCTGGTTGAAGAACGCCAGCACCAGGCCTTCGGCGGCTTTCTCAATGAAGGTCGGCTCGGCCTGCATGATGTCTTCGAAGAAGATGTTCGGCGATTTGCCGCCCAGTTCCACGGTGGACGGAATGATGTTCTCGGCGGCGCATTTCATGATGTGCGAGCCAACCGGGGTCGAGCCGGTAAAGGCAATCTTGGCGATGCGTTTGCTGGTGGCCAACGCTTCGCCGGCCTCTTTGCCAAAGCCCTGAACAACGTTCAGCACGCCCGGCGGCAGCAGGTCGCCGATCAGCTCGACCAGCACGGAAATACCCAGCGGAGTCTGCTCGGCAGGCTTGAGCACCACGCAGTTACCCGCGGCCAGGGCTGGCGCCAGTTTCCACGCGGCCATCAGGATCGGGAAGTTCCACGGGATGATCTGACCGACCACGCCCAGTGGTTCGTGAATGTGATAAGCCACGGTGTTGCCGTCGATTTCGGCAGCGCTGCCTTCCTGGGCACGGATGCAACCGGCGTAGTAGCGGAAATGGTCGGCGGCGAGCGGGATGTCGGCGTTGAGGGTTTCGCGGATGGCTTTGCCGTTGTCCCAGGTTTCGGTGATCGCCAGCAGTTCGAGGTTGGCTTCGATGCGGTCGGCGATTTTCAACAGGATCAGCGAGCGCGCCTGCACCGAGGTCGCACCCCAGGCGTCAGCGGCGGCGTGGGCGGCGTCCAGTGCCTTGTCGATGTCTTCGGCAGTGGAGCGTGGGAATTCGGCAATTGGCTGGCCAATCACTGGCGAAGTATTGGTGAAGTACTGACCTTTGACAGGCGCGACGAACTCGCCGCCGATGTAGTTACCGTACTTGCTCTTGAACGAGACTTTGGCGCCTTCAGTACCGGGGTGAGCGTAACGCATGATGATGTTCTCCTTGGCTTTGTACTTATTAGAGAAACGCGCAAGTGCGCTTGCTATAAGCGTAGAGCAAGGGTCGGGCCACTGCCGTGCAGGTCAAGTAAATCAAGGCCTTGCGCAGTTTTTGTCGGACGGACGGATTACCACTGTGACGGTTTCGGTACAGATCGGGTGACAGTTTGTACCGTTTTTGGCACAGCCTGTGACCGGGCAGTCTGGCCAGCATTGCAATGCGCCGGTGGCTGGAGGATGCTGGGCGTCACCTCAAGCATTGGGCCGTCGAGCCTCGGGGAGAACAATAAGAAATGCACGACAACCATTTGAATCGCCATGCCCAGCAGGTCCTCACCGCCACCCAAGGCAAACCGCACCTGCACGGGCCCGGAGCCGATCCGTCGATTGCCCGCTCGTGGCTGCGCTGCCTTGAGGACTATCACCTCGACCCCGCGCTGAGCATGGCGCCTACCGTGCTCGAACACGGGCGCGTGCTCGAAAGCCGCGAACGTCTGCAGCAGGTGTTGCAGATCGCCGGCAATGAGATGAGCAGCCTGCATCAACAACTCTCCGGCGCTGGTCATGCGGTGCTGCTGACCGACGCGCGCGGGGTGATCCTCAACTGCGTCACCGCGCCTGCCGAACGCAAGATTTTCGAACGCGCCGGCCTCTGGCTCGGCGCCGACTGGAGCGAAGCCTGTGAAGGCACCAATGGCATCGGCACCTGTCTGGTCGAGCGTCAGGCACTGACTATTCACCAGGACGAACACTTTCGCGGACGCCACACCGGCCTGACGTGTTCGGCGAGCCCGGTGTTTGACCCCCATGGCGAACTGCTGGCCGTGCTCGATGTGTCCTCGGCGCGCCACGACGTCTCGCGCCAGAGCCAGTTCCACACCATGGCGCTGGTCAATCTGTCGGCGAAGATGATCGAGAGCTGCTACTTCCTGCGCTGTTTCGATAACCAATGGCTGCTGCGTTTCCACTTGCAGGCCGAGTCCGTCGGCCTGTTCAGCGAAGGGCTGCTGGCGTTCGACGGGGAAGGGCGGATCAGTGCGGTCAACCAGAGTGCGCTGAACCTGCTCGGGCATATTCGCGGTGGCTTGCTCGGCAAACCGGTGGAGGCGTTTTTCGATTGCTCCCTCGATGAATTGCTTGGCCGGGCGAGCGCCAATGCCAGCGCCAGTTGGCCGTTGCGCACCCGCGATGGCCGGCATCTGTTTGCCGTGTTGCGCGGCGAATCGCGCAAGCCGACGCCGATCATGCCGACGCCGGTTGTGGCCCAGACTCCGCGCTTGTCGGGTATCTGCCTCGGCGATGCGGCGTTGCAAGCAGACTTCCGCAAAGCCCTGCGCGTCTTCGAGCGTGATGTGCCGTTGTTGATCAATGGCGAAACCGGCTCTGGCAAAGAGGCCTTCGCCAAAGCAGTGCATCAGGCCAGTCAGCGCTCGCGCAAGGCGTTTGTCGCGCTCAACTGTGCGGCGATTCCCGAGAGTCTGATCGAGAGCGAGCTGTTCGGCTATCGCGGCGGTAGCTTCACCGGCGCGCGCAAGGACGGCATGCGCGGCAAGTTGCAGCAGGCCGATGGCGGTACGTTGTTCCTCGATGAAATCGGCGACATGCCGCTGGCCTTGCAGACACGTTTGCTGCGGGTGCTGGAAGATCGGCAAGTGGTGCCGATCGGCGGCGAGCCGGAAGCGGTCAACGTGCGGATCATCAGCGCGACCCACCGCAATCTGCTGGAACGGGTTGCGGACGGCAGCTTCCGTGAGGATCTGTATTACCGACTCAACGGGCTGGAGGTGGCGTTGCCGGCGTTGCGCGAGCGCAGTGACAAATCGCAACTGTTGGACTTCCTGCTGGCCGAGGAGGCGAGCGGGGAAACGATCCTGATTGAAGAACCGGCGCGGCAGGCGTTGCTGGCGTTCAACTGGCCGGGCAATGTGCGGCAGTTGCGTAATGTGCTGCGTACGTTGGCGGCGTTGTGTGATGAGGGAAGGATCGGGCTGGAGGATTTGCCGGTAATGATTCGCCAGGCGCGGCCACAGGTGTTGGAGGTTTGCTCATCCGAACATCCGCTGGAGGATGCCGAGCGGTTGGCGTTGCTGAATGCCCTGGAACAGCAACGCTGGCATATGACGCAGACGGCGCAGCAGCTTGGGGTCAGTCGCAATACCCTCTATAGAAAGCTGCGTAAACACGGGATTGCCCGCTAAACCGCGCCGCACCGTTCGCGAGCAGGCTCGCTCCCACAGGGTTAGCGCCAACCTTGTGGGAGCGAGCCTGCTCGCGAAGGTGTCGGCAAAGGCGAAACACAAGGTGCGAATTCCCCCTCCCTACGCTAACCTGCGGCCATGTTTTACGAGGTCGACTATGCACATTCATATTCTGGGTATCTGCGGGACTTTCATGGGCTCGATGGCGGTGCTGGCCAAAGAGCTGGGCCATCAGGTCACCGGTTCCGACGCCAACGTCTATCCGCCGATGAGCACGCAGCTTGAAGCCCAGGGCATTCAACTGACTCAAGGCTACGACCCGGCCCAACTCGATCCGGCGCCGGATCTGGTGGTGATCGGCAACGCCATGTCCCGCGGCAACCCGGCGGTGGAATATGTGCTGAATAAAGGTCTGCCATACGTTTCCGGCCCGCAGTGGCTGGCTGATCACGTGTTGCAAGGTCGTTGGGTCTTGGCGGTTGCCGGTACTCACGGCAAAACCACCACCAGCAGCATGCTCGCCTGGGTACTGGAACATGCCGGCATGAGCCCGGGGTTCCTGATCGGCGGTGTGCCGCAGAACTTCTCGGTGTCGGCACGTCTGGGCGGCACGCCGTTCTTCGTGATCGAGGCGGACGAATACGACAGCGCGTTCTTCGACAAACGTTCGAAGTTCGTTCACTACCGTCCACGCACTGCGATCCTCAACAACCTTGAGTTCGATCACGCGGATATTTTCCCCGACCTGCCGGCGATCGAGCGGCAATTCCACCACTTGGTGCGCACGATCCCGAGTGAAGGCCTGGTGATCCATCCGACCACTGAGCCTGCGTTGCAGCGAGTGATCGACATGGGTTGCTGGACTCCGGTGCAGACCACCGGTGCCGGCGGTCAGTGGCAAGTCAAGTTGCTCAGCGAAGACGGCTCGGCCTTCGAAGTGATGTTCGAAGGCGTGTCCCAGGGCACGGTCGAGTGGGAGCTGACCGGTCAGCACAACGTCGCCAACGCCCTGGCCGCGCTGGCGGCAGCGCGTCACGTCGGTGTGGTGCCGTCGATGGGCATTGCCGGGTTGAGCGCGTTCAAGAACGTCAAACGTCGCATGGAGAAGGTCGCCGAAGTGCGTGGCATCACCATTTACGACGACTTCGCCCACCATCCGACCGCAATTGCCACCACCCTCGACGGTCTGCGCAAACGCATCGGCGACGCTCCGCTGATCGCGATCATCGAACCGCGCTCCAATTCGATGAAGCTCGGCGCGCATCGCGACGGTTTGCCGGACAGCGTGGGCGATGCCGATCAGGTGATCTGGTACGCCCCGGCCAACCTCGGCTGGGATCTGGCCGCCACCGCAGCGCTGTGCAAAGTGCCGTCGATTGTCAGTGATTCGCTGGAAGGCATCATCGAGCGCGTGAAGAGCCAGGCGCAGCCCGGCACCCACGTGGTGATCATGAGCAACGGCGGCTTCGGCGGCCTGCACGGCAAACTCGCCGAGGCGCTGCAATGAACGCTTTTTCGCAGAACGGCGGCCCGGAACGCATCACGCTGGCGATGACCGGTGCGTCCGGCGCGCAGTACGGTTTGCGCCTGCTCGATTGTCTGGTGCGTGAAGATCGCGAAGTACACTTCCTGATCTCCAAGTCGGCGCAACTGGTGATGGCCACCGAAACCGACGTGACGCTGCCGCCCAAGCCGCAGACGATGCAGGCGTTCTTCACCGAATACACCGGGGCCGCCGCCGGGCAGATCCGCGTGTACGGCAAGGAAGACTGGATGTCGCCGGTGGCTTCCGGCTCCGGTGCTCCGGCGGCGATGGTGGTGGTGCCGTGCTCGACCGGCACGCTGTCGGCGATTGCCACCGGTGCCTGCAACAACCTGATCGAACGTGCCGCCGACGTGACATTGAAGGAGCGTCGCCAGTTGATTCTGGTGCCGCGCGAGGCGCCGTATTCGAGCATTCATCTGGAGCACATGCTCAAGCTGTCGAACATGGGCGTGACCATTCTTCCGGCTTCACCGGGTTTCTATCACCAGCCACAGACCATCGATGATCTGATCGATTTCGTCGTGGCGCGGATTCTTAATCTGCTGGGGATTCCTCAGGACATGCTGCCGCGTTGGGGCGAGCATCATCTGAGCAGCGATGAATAAGCTGCTGGTGATTTGCCTGGCGCTGCAACTGAGCGGCTGCGCCACCGTGAGCACGCTCGATGCCGCCAAGCCGGGGGCGCCAGTGGTGTATTCGGGGACGCGGCTGGATTTGTATGCATTGAATGGCGGGTGCTGCGCGATGGATCGGTTTGGCGCTGAGGCGCCGAGCTATCCGGGTGTGGATCTGCCGGCGAGTGCGTTGTTGGATACGCTGCTGTTGCCGTTGTCTTTGCTGACGGTGCTTGGCGTAGGTTTTCAGGCGACCGGCGGATTGTAGGGGAGTGCTGCGCACTCCATTCGCGAGCAGGCTCGCTCCCACAGGGGGACGCGGTGCAATGGTGGGAGCGAGCCTGCTCGCGAAAGCTTTCTTCCTGACGCGATAGATTATTTACCGAGCTTCCTCAGCTCATCCGACTCGATCACCCGCACCCCATCCTGTTCTTCCAGCGCCAGCCGCCACATCGCCCGGGCCAGTTGGCAGGCCTCGATCCCGCGATACTTACCGGGAATCAATTTTGAAAACGGCGCGGCCAGTTGCTCGCCCAGACGTGGCTCGGTCCGTTCCCCAAGCAACAGCGACGGCCGGCAAATGGTCAGTTGCGGCCAGTCTTGCGCGCGCAATGCCTGTTCCATTTCTCCTTTGACCCGGTTGTAGAAAATCGACGACTTCGGATCGGCGCCCAGCGCACTGATCACAATCAGATGCCGCGCGCCCATCTCCCGCGCGCGTTTGGCAAACGCCACCACCATGTCCAGATCCACCGCGCGAAACGCCGCTTCCGAGCCGGCCTGTTTGATCGTCGTGCCGAGGCAGCAATAGGCGATGTCGACGCGACCGCTGAGCTGCGGCAGAAACGCCTGTGGATCGCCGACCGGATTTTCCAGATGCGGATGCTCGGCCAATGGCCGACGTGAAGGGGCGAGCACGCGGGTAATCGTTGGCTCGTTGAGCAAGCGGTCGAGTAGATGTTCACCGGTCAAACCGGTGGCTCCGGCAAGCAATACGTGCTGAGGCGTCAAGTACATAGTGTCTCTCCCTTGATACTGTTCAGCTTAGTTGCTCTTTATCGCTCCGTCGTTCAACGCAGCGCTTTGCAAAGCTTTTCGCGCTTGCTGTTTACGCAGCAGTTGCCAGTGCGACAGCACGGTTTTCGGCGCCCAGATCTGCGGTTCCGAAGCTTCGAAGTTATCCGCCAGTTCGCGCTCGGCAACGGTGGCCCTGGCCCGTTTGAAAGCTTGCTCCAGATCGTCGGTCTGGTTCAGCGCCTGGGCGAACAGCGCATCGCCGAAGTAGGTGAAGTTGGCTTCTTCCGAGCAGCCGAACGATACGCGATCAGCGCGTGAAGCCGTCATGATCAGGGTGCGTTCGTCTTTCAGTGCCGGAATGAAACCGCCGGAATAACACGACGAAATCACGATGATTTTGTCGCGATTCTTCAGCGGTGCCAGCACGGCGGCGAGTTCGTCGGCGGGCAGGTCGGCCAACTCCATGCGCGGTTGGTCGAGTACCAGTTCATGTTCGGCGGTGCCGTGGCTGGTCAGGTAGATGAACAGCAAGTCTTCCGGGCCGCTGCGTTCGGCGAGGGTTTGCGCGGCGCGGCGCAGGTTTTCGCGGGTGGCCATCGGCCGGTCGCCGAGGTGGTCGCGGTGGTTGACCAGACGGATCTGGCCATAGGCGCCGAAGCGCGTGTTGAGCATGTTGGCGACATAGTCCGACTCGCGCAGGAACACGCTCTGCTTGCCGTCGCCGCCGAGGGTCAGGGTGTACAGCTCAATGGCCGGGGTCGAAGCCGGGATCGCGGCCAGCGCATCGTCGAGCAAGCGGCCCTGCGCGAGCAAGCCGAGTTCGAGGGTGTCGGGCAGCAACTTGCCGTCGGCATCGCGCACGCGCTGGCCGTTGATCCAGGTGCCACTCATTACCGTGCCATCGGTCAGCACCAGGGTGCCGCGTCCGGCGTAACTGTCGTTGTCGAAACCACCGATGTAGAAGCTGCCGTCAGCCAGGTTCAAGCGGCCCTGACCGCTGAAGCGCCAGTCGCTGAAAGAACCGACGTAGTGGCTGCCATCCGCGCCGATCAATTCGCCTTTGCCGGTCAGTGCGCCTTCTTTGAACTGGCCGAGCCAGACGTCGCCGTCAGCGTTTTCGTAGCGGCCCTTGCCGTGCAATTGATTGTTCTTGAAACCGCCGACATAGATGTCGCCATCGGCGCTGTTGAAGGTGCCGTTGCCTTCCAGTTGACCGTTGACGAAATGGCCGGTGAACGAGTTGCCGCTGGAGTCGCCGCGCTGGCCTTCGCCATTCGGTTTGCCGTGGGCGAACTGGCCCTGATAGGAGCTGCCGTCATCCATTTCCAGACGGCCGAGCCCGGAATATTGATCCGCCTTGAATTCGCCACGGTAGGTCATGGCGTTTTCTTTCAGAGTACCTTCGCCATCACGCCGGCCTTGTTTGAAGCCGCCGGTGTAACTGCTCGCATTGGTGGTCAGGCTGCCCTGACCGTCGAACAGCCCCTGCTGGAACTGGCCACGATAAACCTCGCCGTTGCTGCCGTGCCATTCGCCCTGACCGTGCCATTGCCCCTTGTCGAACTGCCCGGCGTACCAGCTGCCGTTGGGGTAGTCGACGCGCCCCTGACCTTGCAGCAAGCCATCGACCAATTCACCACGATAGCGTCCGCCGTCCGGCAGGCGCGCATCGGGAGGCAACAGCGATTCGCCGTCGCCGCAAGCGGCAAGCAACAGGGTCAAGGCAAGGGGAGCAAGAGTCGCGAGTGAGCGCATAGCGGGATCCGGGCAATTAGGCGACCGAGTATGCCGCAGCTATGTGACCTTATACAGCCGCTGAAGGGGAGCGGATGCGAAACAGCGTGCGCCGGTTCGCATCCCGGCGCTTAAACGAAGCAGAGCGACAGCGGTTCAGCGATGTAGGCCGGTTTGTCCGAGCCTTCTATCTCAAGTGTCGCGGTGGCCTTGAGCAGCCATTGGCCTGGTTTTTTCTCGGTCACTTCGCCCAGATCGACCTTCAGGCGGACTTTGGAATTGACCTTCACCGGCTGGATGAAACGCACGCTGTCGAGGCCGTAGTTGACCACCATCTTCACGCCTTGCGGCAAGATCAGGATGTCTTCCATCAATTTGGGGATCAGCGACAACGACAGGAAACCGTGGGCAATGGTGCTGCCAAATGGCGTTTGCGCGGCTTTGACCGGGTCGATGTGAATGAACTGATAATCACCGGTGGCTTCGGCGAACAGGTTGATGCGTTCCTGATCGATGGTGAGCCATTCGGAACGTCCAAGTTCCTTGCCGACATAATCTTTGAGCTCTGCAACTGGAACATAGGGCATTGAGACTCTCCTTGGGTTCATCGGTTTTATAGTTTTTCAGGTGGGGGATTTGACCGCCCTGCGAACCACTGTAGATCATCATGGCGATTTGCTCCGGTCAACCGACCATGCTTTTGGCGAATGCCGATCCATAGCGCAGGCGTGCTTATAATGCCGACGACTTGCAGGGTGAAAAGTAAGACGGAGATGTCGGATGTTGCTACGTGGCCTGACCATGCTGGTGCTGTTTCAATTGCTCGGCACGGCGCTCAATCATTTGCTGTTACCGGTGCTGCCGGGGCCGATCATCGGCCTGCTGCTGTTGCTGGTATTCCTGATCATTCGCGGTGAAGTCGGCGAGCCACTGAACCTGGCGGCCAGTAGCCTGCTGCGTTATCTGCCATTGCTGCTGGTGCCGCCGGCAGTGGGCGTGATGGTTTATGCCACGGCCATTGCCGCCGATTTCTGGGCGATTGTCGGCGCTCTGGTGGTGTCGTTGATCCTGTCGATGGCCTTCGCCGGCGTGCTGATGCAGCGCATGGTCAAACGTCACGCGCCACCGGCGGAGGAATCCTGATGCTCTTCGATTGGCACGGCGCCTGGGCGTCGGTGATTCACCATCCACTGTTCGGCATCGGCATCACCCTTGGCGCTTATCAATTGGTGCTGGCGGCGTTCGAGAAAACCCGCTGGATCTTTCTGCAACCGGTGCTGGTTTCCATGCTGTTGGTGATCGGAGTATTGGTCGGCTGTGGCCTGACGTACGTCGAGTACCGCAAGAGCACCGAGATTCTCAGTATCCTGCTCGGGCCCGCGACCGTGGCACTGGCGGTGCCGCTGTATTTGAACCTGCGGCGTATCCGGCAATTGTTCTGGCCGATTTTTACTACGCTGGTGATAGGCGGGGTGGTTGCCACGGGTATGGGCGTGGCGCTGGGCTGGTGGTTCGGTGCCGATCACATGATTCTGATGACCATGGCGCCAAAGTCGGTGACCTCGCCGATCGCCATGCTGGTCGCCGAGCAGATCGGTGGTGTGGCGGCGTTGGCGGCGGTGTTTGTGCTGATCACCGGGGTGATCGGCGCGATCTTCGGCCCGACGCTGTTGAACCGCCTCGGTGTGCACAGCCCTGAAGCGCGCGGCATGGCGCTGGGCATGACCGCCCATGCGGTTGGCACGGCGGTGGCGATGCAGGAAAGTGATGAGTGCGGTGCCTTCGCGGCGCTGGCGATGAGTCTGATGGGCGTGGCCACGGCGGTGTTCCTGCCGTTGGCGGTGTCGATGGTGGTGTAAGGAAATGTCTATGAGTCTGCCGCTTTTCCCGCTGAACACAGTGCTGTTTCCCGGCTGCAACCTCGACTTGCAGATCTTTGAGGCGCGCTATCTGGACATGATCGGCCGCTGCATGAAACAGGGCGGCGGCTTTGGCGTAGTGTGCATCCTCGACGGCCATGAGGTCGGTGTCGCGCCAGAGGGTTTTGCGCTGGTCGGCTGCGAGGCGCGGATCACCGATTTCCAGCAGCAGGACAACGGCTTGCTGGGCATTCGCGTTCAGGGGGGGCGACGTTTTCATGTGTTGCGCACCGAAGTGCAGCGCGACCAGTTGATCCTCGCTGACGTCGAATGGCTCGACGATGAGCCCGAGCAACCGCTGCAGGACGAAGACGCCGATCTGGTGGCGCTGCTCAAGGCGCTGGCCGAGCACCCGATGGTCGAGGCGCTGAACATGGGCACCGATGCGGCCGGACAACAGTCGTTGGCCAATCAGTTGGCCTATCTGTTGCCCTTTGCCGAGGAAGACAAGATCGATCTGTTGCAACTCGACGACCCTCAGCAGCGACTGGATGCGATCCAGGCACTGCTTGACGAGTTGCAGGGTGAGTTGTTCGCTTAATCCCGAGGCGTTTGCGCAGGGTTGAGTACGGTCGCTGTCGATCCCCTGAGTCGGCGAGACGCCAAGGTGAGCTTCCAGATCTGGTCAAGTGCCTTGTGTGTAGTCGTAATCAGCGTGTCGCAGGTGCAACGCCGATCCTCAAATCCTCGACCCTTACTTTGCGCGCGCGATCAGCGCTGATGTGCCAGCTAGCGGTTTGTGCGTTGTAATGAATGTCTTGCGCTTCCCTGCCTTGCAGATAGATGTTCTTCACCGGTATTTCATCGTCGGACAACTCTTCCCGGTCTTTATGGTTGTTGATTTCCAGTGTTAGCGCTGCAATTGAGGAGTGAGCCATGGCGTCGACGGTGAACAGGCTGATGATCTCAAACAGGTTGTTGACTCTGTAGCAGTTGCCTGACACGAGGGCGACGTCAATTGTTTCAATAGGCAGGTCCGGATTATTGCTGTCCGGCAAGTGAATATGAAGGCTGCCGACTTTCAGCAAGTTGCCATTGATCGACAGATGACTGCGCAAGACCGGTGTTTTCAGTTGCGCTGTATATAACGTCCAGGTCGATGAGCCGGACGCTCTTATATCCTCGTCGGCAGTGGACAGCCGAAGGGACATATTGTCGCTCGGATAAATATCGTAGTGTGATGAACGACCTTCCAGATGATAACTCCTGGCATGCGCTATCGATTGAAAGTCGATGCGTTGTGGCGAGCTTTTCAGCGTGAGTTTTTCAATGCGCGGTTTGATGAACATGTATTTGCCGGCACGCTCGCGCAGAGAAGCACGACTTTGCGCGACTTTATGGCCGGGATCTTTCGAGTCATCAAGGTAAGGAATTTGCGGAAGGTCTACTCGGTACGAAACACCGTCGCGCATCACCAGGATGAATTCGTGATTGATCTTCCAGGTATTTGCCAGGTGTCCAGCGGTCACGCTGGTTCTACTGTAAGGGTCTTCAACCATCCCGCCATGCAGCGATAGCAAGGTAACGCCGTCACGCATCAGCAGGGTGTAGTAGAAGTTCGGATAACTCAGCAGTTCAAAACCACCCAGTGTCGTCGACGTCACATCATAGTGCGCTCTGACTTCGGTAATGTCCTGGCTGTCATGGTCAATATAGACGGTGCTCTTATTGATTTTGTCGTGTTTGGGCACATTCAGCGTTGCATGCGCGGTGTCGCTGGAAACGTAATAAAACGAATCGATATTGGCCGGCACGGTCTGGTAGTCATTGAGTGCCCGGGGCGATTGTCTGGCTGTGCCCGGGCTCAGAATGATCACGTTGATCGGCTGCTCATCCAGGCCGGTGAGCGCGGCTGGACAGTCGGGCTGCAGGTAATAACCATCGGTGGTGATGAATGTCCATTTATCGTTGCGCAACACTCGCTGGCCATCGATGGTCTGGTAGACCGCTTCAAGGCTCAACTCCCGGCGCGGAAGGTAGGGCTCCTCGCCGCGCACTGACTCGATCACCAGGGCATGGTCACGGATGCGCCAGCTCTGGATGGACTCCAGTGCAACGCCCAGAGAAACCGTGCTGTGCGCCTGACCGTCTTCGATCAGGCTGACGGCCAGACTGTCGCGGTGGACCAGGTAGGTATCGCTGCCGGCGCCGCCGTCGACGGTGGCATGACTGCCTCTAATGGTGATCTGGTCATCACCGCCACCGGCATTGATCTGATCACGGCCATTGGCGCCGATCACTTCTGCTTCGGCAGTGCCGCGCACCCGGTTGGATGCACCCTTGAGTGTTTCAATCTTCTCGAACGAATCGATGTGGGAGTGCAGCACTGACGCCACTGCGGGATCGGTGGAGCGCAGGCCGAGTGCGCCGTTCTCCAGATCAATATCGTAGCCGGCGAACAACGGTTCTTGCATGCCGTGGCCCTTGCTGTGTTTGCCCTGCAGCCATAAGAGATCGGTGCCGGCGCCACCTTGCAAATGGCCGATTTCGCTGGCCACCGGAGCCCGGACACTGAGCGCCTCGCTGGCGGACTGGAAGGCGAAGGTGTCGTCCAGATCGCCGCCCTCGAGATGTTTCTTGCCCCAGCCATAGACGAAGGCGTTGGATTTGGCGGTGACGCCCTGGATCGTGTCGTCACCGCCCCCCAGGTGCCAGAGTATCCCTTTGTTTTTACCTGGATCGTTGCGCCCGAACGTGACCTGGCCATTGTTCTCGGGCAGTCCGTTGCGGGCGTCGAAGGTGTCATCGCTATCTTTCAAGGCGGCGACGTTGACCGTGGTATACGGTGACTCCCCGGCGGTCTCATCCCACGTGTACTTGTAGACTTGGGTCGGTTGCAGAGACGTGGAAACGCGACCGTTGACGATCGCCTCCATGGTGTCCTTCAGCTCATTTTCGAGCCACGCCACGCTGCGGCTTTTCAAGGCCACGAGATGGTCGTCATAGGTTTTCTGCAGCTTGAATCGATCCATGACCTCCTGATCCAGATCCTGACCGGTGAACGCGAACCAGCCCGAGCGTAAACGTTCGTGCACAGTCAGTTCGATGTAGTCGTCGATGTCATCCACGATGCGTGCAGCGGCGTAGATCTGCGCGCCGACAATCATGATCGCGGCGGCGGTAAGGCCGACCGGCCCGGCAAACTGAAATCCCATCAGCGTTGCTGCGCCGAGTGCCAGCGACAGCCCGGCGCTGAACACACTGAGCCCGCCGGTGACGTAAAGATCCTGAGCTTTTTTGCCTTCGGCACTGGCAGCGTCGCTGAACGATTTGACGGCCGTGTACACGTCAAAGGGCAGGGTGAGCGCGCTGGCGATCAGTCCCGAGCCGCGAACCAGTCGGCTGCCTGCCGTGGTTTTGCCGAACTGCTCGAACGTCAGGGCGCCATTGCGGATCATGCTTTCGCCGGTTTTTGTCAGGGCATATTCCAGTCCGAGTGAAGCGATCTCGGCCGCCGCGCCGCCGCCATTGATCGCCGCTTCATTCCAGTCACTGTTTTTCAATGCTTCTATCGTTCCTCGATAGGCACTGTACAAACCGTACATCTGCATGCCTGCGCCCATCGTGGTCATCGCACGGCTTTTGGTTTTATCGATCCAGCCGGGCATTTGATCAAGTTGTGAGGCGTCTTGTATTTCCACACGCTGCACGGCGTTCAGTACATTGCACACTTTGTTCATTGCCTGGGCGTGCTCGCCCGCCGACATCTTTTGCATCAGCGGGACAGCATTGTTCGAACGCAACGTTGCGATCTCGAACATCAGTGTTGAAACCATGTGGCCATCCTGTTCAGTGGCCGAGAGCATGCGCGCAGTGACCTTGGCGGGATCGAGTTGCAGGCCATCGATAATGGCTTGATCGGCTTGCGCGAAATACAGGTTGGTGGGCGTGATGGTCTGCCCGTCGATAGTTGCCCCCAACCGCATAAGTTCCTGGCGGGTGACGGCCACTGCCCCCAACCTCAATGGCCCGAACAGGTGGTCTACAGCCTTGAGGTCCGGAACGTTGGCTGAAACTTGTGAAGTATCAACACTTGTACGGTCTGGTAGTGCGCTGGAAGAGGGGGCGATATCGGTAATGGTGTAATGGGGACGTTGTTTGTTGGGGTGCCCGGTGGTTTTTATTGAATCGCTCAAAAGTGGGTTTCCTGATTGCAGTCATTGTGTTTTGAACACGGTGAGATGCGTTCAATGTGGCACGGCGCGACTGCGCAATCAGTGGCTATTGTTTTGCTGTTTGTTTTGTCGTGTCTTGTATGGAAGTTGCTGTTGAATGTTTATTGTGTTCGCAAGTTTTTTCAGGTGTAAAACCTGGAGTTATTTGAAATGGATTTCATGGTTGTTGCGAGAACAAGGCTTTATGGTTGTCGTGCCCGTTGCGGTTCAGGCAAGGGCACGACGACAGTCCTCGTCAGTAGGCGTAACGCAGCATGGCGTTCGGCAGGTGGCGTAAGGCAAAAAATCCGAACAGCGCGACCAGCGCTGGCAGCACCAGCCACCAGACCTTTTGCGGCATCGCACCCAGCGGCGCCTGGCGCTGGCTGAGCCACAGACTGGCCGCGCAGACGCACGTCGCCAACATCGCACCGGCCAGCACATCGGTCGGCCAGTGAGCGCCCAGATAGACCCGCGACAAGGCGATCGCCAGCGCCGGAATGCAGGCGAGCAACAGCCAGGTCAGGCGCATGCGCGGCGGCTGTCCGCGCCCGGCGAGAACGGCGAGGGTCAGAAACAGGGCGAACGAGCCGGAAGCGTGGCCACTGGGCATGCTGTAGCTGGTCAGCGGGTCGGCCAGTACTTCCGGACGGACCCGGGCGAAGAACAGTTTGGTTCCGGTGTTGGCCAGCGCCGTGACCAGCAGCGTGCCGCCGGTGAAGATTGCCTGGCGCCATTGCCGACAGAGCAGCAACAAACCGGTAAGCAGGGCGCTGAACAGCAGCATGTTGCGAAATTCGCCGATCAGGGTAAACGTGACGGCGATTTCATCCAGCATCGGTTGCCGATGTTCCTGCACCAGCGTCATCACGCCCTGATCGAGGGCGGTCAGGTAGGGATAACCGATGAACAGGCCAATCAGAATCAACAGGCTCATGCTGCTGATCCATATCGTCGCACGGCGGTGGCGGCGCAAACTGCTGTTGACGCTAAGGCCGACCATGGCGGCGATACTGCCGGCGACGATACCGGCTTCAAGCCAGAAACCTTCTGGCAAAGGCAGCCGGAAGGCCGCGCCGGTGGCCCAGCCCGGCAACAGATAGGCCAGGCTCCAGCCTGCAGCGGCCAACAGGCTGACGGCGGCGAAGCGCGGGAAAGGCATGTCGCACATGCCGGCAACCATCGGCAGCATAGGGCGCAGCGGGCCGATAAAGCGTCCGACCAACAGGCTGGCGATCCCATAGCGCTGGAAGTAGGTTTCGGCGCCGGCCATCCATTCCGGGTGATGGCGCAGGCCCGGCAGGCGCCGGATGTTCTGGTGGAAATGCCGCCCGAGGAAATACGAGATCACGTCGCCGAGAATCCCGCCGAGAAAGCCCAGCAACAGGGTTTCACTCAACGACAATGCACCGCTGCCGGCCAGCACCGCGATGGCGAACAAGAGCACCGTGCCGGGCACGATCAACCCGGCAATCGCCAGGCATTCAACGCAAGCCACGATGAATACCGCGATTGCCAGCCACTGTGGATTGGTCGCCAGCCACCCGGTCACACTATCGAGCCATGGGCCCATACAGACAACTCCATCAAATCTTCAATTGGCCCGTGTGGGAGCGAGCCTGCTCGCGAAGAGGGTGTGTCAGGCGAAACAACGATGGCTGACCCAGCGCTATCGCGAGCAGGCTCGCTCCCCCAGGGAATTTCTTCTACTTCAAATCTGTTTCTAGCCTGGGCAATACAAAATAATCCTGGCCTTCGACCTGACCCCGGCGCAGCGGGTTCCGCGTACACCATTGGGCGTAAGTCGCGTCAACGAATCGGTACATCAGGTGTTCATCGCGGCCGTGGGGAATGCCCAGGCGCGTGGTTTGAATAATGTGCGCAGGCGCAGGCCCGGTGTCTTCCACCAGCAACACTTCATGGTCGAAACGCTTGGCGTCCCACACCGGCACCTTCAAGCCCAGTGCCTTGCACAATAACGTCTGGCCGGCGCAGAGCTTTTGCGACGGGCGCGGGCGACCCTGTGCATCAGGATTGTTCAGCAACATCTGCGCCAGACTCGCCGGTCCGCTGATCTCGTCGACCCACGGATAGGCGGATTTGATCAGTACCGCATTGCCCGGGCCCTGCGCACTGAAGTTCAGCGAATCACCGCCACGGGCGTAATACATATAGATGTGGCCGCCATCCAGAAACAAAGCCTTACGCTTTTCTGTGTAGCCAAGCGAGGCGTGGCTGCCTTTTTCCGCGCAGTAATACGCTTCGGTTTCGATGATCCGCGCGCTGAGCCACAGATCGCCGACCCGATGGCGGATGACTTTGCCGAGCAGATCCTGTGCGAGGACTTGGGCGTCGCGGTCGAAAAAAGCGTCCGCAAGTCCCCGTGGCAGGCGCTCGGCGCTGTTGCGAACGGTCAGGTTGGGCATGGCGGGCAAGGCTTATCCAGGCAGAAGAGGTCGGAATGATAACAATCCGAGGCTTAATTACGGCTGAAGATTGGCAATTTGTAGTCCATTTCGACCATCCGCCCGTCACCGCTGTTAGTCCCGGGACGCGACAGCTATAATCTGCCGCTTTCCTCTTTGCCAAGACCCCAGCAGACCATGACTGAGTCCGTTCTTGACTACATGACCCGATTGGGTCGCGCCGCCCGCGAAGCCTCCCGGGTCATCGGCCGTGCCAGCACCGCGCAGAAAAACCGCGCCTTGCAGGCTGCTGCCAATGCTCTGGACGCCGCTCGCGCGGAGCTGGCCGCAGCCAATGAACAGGATCTGGCCGCCGGTCGCGCCAACGGTCTGGAGCCTGCGCTGCTGGAACGTCTGGAACTGACCCCGGCACGCATCGACGGCATGATCGTCGGCCTGCGTCAGGTCGCAGCGCTGCCGGACCCGGTCGGCGCCATCCGTGACATGAGCTTCCGCCCGTCGGGCATTCAGGTCGGCAAGATGCGCGTGCCGCTCGGTGTGATCGGGATCATCTACGAATCCCGTCCCAACGTGACTATCGATGCCGCCAGTCTGTGCCTGAAGTCCGGCAACGCAACCATCTTGCGCGGTGGTTCCGAGGCGATTCACTCCAACCGTGCCATTGCTGCCTGCATTCAGCGCGGTCTGGCCGAGGCCGAACTGCCAGCTGCGGTGGTGCAAGTGGTGGAGACCACCGACCGCGCCGCCGTTGGCGCGATGATCACCATGCCCGAATACGTCGACGTGATTGTGCCGCGCGGTGGCCGGGGCCTGATCGAACGTATCAGTCGCGATGCCCGGGTGCCGGTGATCAAGCATCTGGATGGCATCTGCCACGTCTATGTCAGCGAGCACGCCGACCTGGCGAAAGCCCAGCGCATCGCCTTCAACGCCAAGACCTATCGTTATGGCATCTGTGGCGCGATGGAGACCTTGCTGGTCGATCAAACCGTAGCGAAGGATTTCCTGCCGTCGATGGCTGCCCAGTTCCGCGAAAAAGGCGTCGAACTGCGTGGTTGCGAGCGCACCCTGGCGATCATCGAGGCCGTGGCGGCCAGCGAAGACGACTGGAACACCGAGTATCTGGCGCCCATCTTGTCGATCCGTGTGGTCGATGGGCTGGACCAGGCGATCGAACACATCAATCATTACGGCTCGCACCACACCGACTCGATCGTCAGCGAAAACCTCGCCGACACCCGGCGGTTCGTGGCCGAAGTCGACTCGGCGTCGGTGATGATCAACACCCCGACCTGCTTCGCCGATGGATTTGAATACGGATTGGGTGCCGAGATCGGCATTTCTACTGATAAGCTGCACGCCCGCGGCCCGGTGGGCCTCGAAGGACTGACCTGCGAGAAGTACGTCGTGGTCGGTGATGGCCAGTTGCGCGGCCAGGCGACGGTCTGAGTTGACCGACCTCGACCTGACAGCGCCGCAAACCGGCAGCGAATCCCGACCTCGGCGCATCGGCATCCTGGGCGGCACGTTCGACCCGGTGCACATCGGCCATTTGCGCGGTGGGCTGGAGGTCGCCGAGGCGTTGGCACTGGATGAGCTGCGCCTGACGCCCAGCGCGCGACCGCCACACCGTGATACGCCGCAGGTGTCGGCGCAGGATCGGCTGGCGATGGTTGAGTGCGCGGTGGCCGGAGTGCCGCCGCTGGTGGTAGACGCCCGCGAATTGCAGCGGGACAAACCGTCTTACACCATTGATACCCTGGAGTTGATGCGTGCTGAAATGCCCGCAGAAACCCAGGTTTTTCTGCTTTTGGGCTGGGACGCATTTTGCGGCCTGCCCACTTGGCACCGCTGGGAAGAGTTGCTCCAGCATTGCCACATCCTGGTGCTACAGCGCCCGGACGCCGACAGCGAACCGCCGGATGCCTTGCGCAACCTGCTGGCAGCGCGTTCGGTGAGCGACCCGCTGGCCCTGAAAGGGCCGAGCGGACAGATTGCATTCGTCTGGCAGACACCGCTCGCGGTCTCCGCCACCCAGATCCGTCAACTGCTGGCCAGCGGTAAGTCGGTACGTTTCCTGGTGCCCGACGCGGTCCTGGCCTACATCGATGCGCACGGTCTGTACCGTGCGTCGAACTGAACAAGGCGTGCTTCGCTGATACGAATCCACGTGTCGCCAAGCCGCCGAATACATGAGCAAAACGAGTTTTATATGACTGACAAAGACCTACCTAAAGTAAAACGTAAAGGCACATTCAAAAGCGCGCCGTTGCCGGAAGTGGCCAACACCAACGAGCCGCTCAAAGGCGACGAACTGGTCAAGCTTGCTGTTGCCGCTCTTGAAGACGTCAAGGCGCAAGACATCCAGATCATCGATGTTCGCGACAAGCAGAGCATCACTGACTACATGATCATCGCCACCGGTACTTCCAATCGCCAGATCAACGCGATGCTGGACAAGGTTCGCGAAGAAGTTAAAAAGCAGGGCGCCAAGCCGCTGGGCGAAGAAGGCAAGGGCGACAGTGACTGGGTGCTGCTCGACCTGGACCTGGTGATCGTGCACATGATGACGGCCTCGGCACGTCAGTTCTACGACCTGGAGCGCCTGTGGGCGGGGGCCGAGCAAAGCCGTGCGGCCGACGCCAAGCACCACAGCCCGGAAAACACCCACGAGCATTTCACCAAGCTCAACAAAGACCAGCTGTAAGGGATTGCTGTGCGACTGCGACTGATCGCCGTCGGTTCACGCATGCCCAAGTGGGTGGAAGAAGGCTGGCACGAATATGCCAAGCGTCTTCCGTCCGAGCTGGCGCTGGAACTGGTGGAAATACCGCTCAATACCCGTGGCAAGAATGCCGACGTGGCCCGTTTCATCCGCCAGGAAGGCGAAGCCATGCTGGCCAAGGTTGGGCAGAACGAGCGGATTGTCACGCTGGAAGTCCACGGCAAACCCTGGAGCACCGAGCAACTGGCGGTCGAACTCGACCGCTGGCGGCTGGATTCGCGCACGGTCAACTTCATGGTCGGTGGTCCCGAAGGGCTGGCGCCGGAAGTCTGTGCCCGCGCGGATCAGCGCTGGTCGTTGTCGCCGCTGACGCTGCCGCACCCGTTGGTGCGGATCCTGATCGGCGAACAGTTGTACCGTGCCTGGACCGTGCTGTCCGGTCACCCTTACCACAAGTAAGCCTGCCCTCATGTCTCAGCCGATCCGCATCAAGGACCACGAAAAGGACGCACGTCTGGTGCGCAGCCGCGTCGTGTTCGGGGCCGTTGCGATCATGCTGTTGATCGGCGTGTTGATCGCGCGGCTGTATTACTTGCAGGTGATCCAGTACGAGTACCACTCGACGCTGTCGGAAAACAACCGCGTCCACGTGCAGCCGATTCCGCCGACTCGCGGGCTGATTTTCGACCGCAACGGCGTGGTGGTGGCGGACAACCGTCCCAGCTTCAGCCTGAGCATGACCCGCGAGCGTTCCGGCGACTGGCAGCAAGTGCTCGACGTCATCGTCGAAGTGCTGGAAATGACGCCCGAAGACCGGGTGATCTTCGAAAAACGCATGCGTCAGGGCCGTCGGCCGTTCGAGCCGGTGCCGATCCTGTTCGAGCTGACCGAAGAACAGATCGCCCGGATTGCAGTGAACCAGTTCCGTCTGCCGGGCGTTGAAGTGGTTGCGCAACTGGTTCGTCACTATCCGCAGGGCGCGCATTTTGCGCACTCGGTCGGTTACATGGGGCGAATCAACGAGAAAGAGCTGAAAACCCTCGACCCAGTCAACTACAGCGGTACCCACCACATCGGCAAGACCGGCATCGAGCGTTTCTACGAGCCGGAACTGCACGGGCAGGTGGGTTACGAAGAAGTCGAGACCAACGCTCGGGGCCGCGTTCTGCGCGTGCTCAAGCGTACCGATCCGATTCCCGGCAAGGACATCGTCCTGAGCCTGGACATCAAATTGCAGGAAGCCGCCGAACTTGCGCTGGGCGGTCGTCGTGGCGCGGTGGTTGCGCTCGACCCGAAGACCGGCGAAGTGCTGGCGATGGTCAGCCAGCCGAGCTTCGACCCGAACCTGTTCGTCACCGGCATCGGCTTCAAGGCGTACGCCGAGTTGCGCGATTCCATCGACCGGCCACTGTTCAACCGCGTGCTGCGCGGCCTGTATCCTCCGGGCTCGACGATCAAGCCAGCAGTGGCAATCGCCGGCCTCGATTCGGGTGTGGTGACAGCGTCGACCCGGGTGTTCGACCCGGGTTATTACATGCTGCCCAACTACGATCACAAATACCGTAACTGGAACCGTACGGGCGACGGCTTTGTCGACCTCGACACGGCGATCATGCGGTCCAACGACACCTACTTCTATGACCTGGCCCACAAGCTTGGCATTGACCGCTTGTCGGCCTACATGAACAAGTTCGGTATCGGCCAGAAGGTCTCGCTGGACATGTTCGAAGAATCTCCCGGCCTGATGCCGTCCCGCGAGTGGAAGCGCGCGACCCGTAAACAGGCGTGGTACCCGGGCGAAACGCTGATTCTCGGGATCGGCCAGGGCTACATGCAATCGACTCCGCTGCAGTTGGCTCAGGCTACGGCGCTGGTGGCGAACAAAGGCGTGTGGAACCGCCCGCACCTGGCCAGATCCCTCGAAGGGGTGAAGCCGGTGGACGAAAACCCGATACCGGACATTGTCCTGCGTGATCCGTCGGACTGGGCCAAGGTCAACCATGGCATGCAGCAGGTGATGCACGGTGCCCGAGGCACCGCGCGCAAAGCCGCCATCGGCGCGCAATACCGGATTGCCGGCAAGTCGGGTACGGCCCAGGTCGTCGCGATCAAGCAAGGCGAGAAATACGACCGTTCCAAGGTTCAGGAACGCCATCGCGACCATGCCTTGTTCGTCGGTTTTGCCCCGGCTGACGATCCGCGCATCGTCGTCTCGGTAATGGTCGAGAACGGTGAGTCCGGCTCCGGCGTCGCCGCGCCGGTGGTGCGTCAGGTCATGGATGCCTGGCTGCTCGATCAGAACGGACGTTTGAAGGCCGAATACGCCAGCCCAATCAGTGCGGAGGCTACGGCCCGTGATGAATAATTTTGATCGCATGCTCTCCAGCGAGGATGTGATGCGTCGCCGCGCGACGCTGCTGCAAAGGCTGCATATCGATGGCCCGTTGTTGATTCTGCTGCTGATCCTCGCCGCCGGCAGCCTGTTCGTGCTGTATTCGGCCAGTGGCAAGAGCTGGGATCTGTTGGCCAAACAAGCCACGTCGTTCGGCATCGGCCTGGTGTCGATGATCGTCATCGCCCAGTTCGAACCGAGATTTATGGCGCGTTGGGTACCGCTCGGTTATGTGGTCGGCGTTCTGCTGCTGTTGGTGGTGGACATCATGGGCCACAACGCCATGGGCGCCACGCGCTGGATCAACATTCCCGGAGTGATCCGCTTCCAGCCCTCGGAATTCATGAAGATCCTGATGCCGGCGACCATTGCCTGGTATCTGTCCAAGCGTACTTTGCCCCCGCAGCTCAAGCATGTCGGCATCAGCCTGATGCTGATCGGTGTGCCGTTCATCCTGATCGTGCGCCAGCCTGACCTTGGTACTTCGTTGCTGATTCTCGCTGGCGGTGCGTTCGTGCTGTTCATGGGCGGCTTGCGCTGGCGCTGGATCCTCAGCGTGCTTGCCGCCGCTGTACCCGTGGCGATCGCCATGTGGTTTTTCATCATGCACGACTACCAGAAGCAACGGATCCTGACCTTCCTCGACCCGGAAAGCGATCCGTTGGGCACTGGCTGGAACATCATTCAGTCGAAAGCGGCGATCGGTTCCGGCGGCGTATTCGGCAAAGGCTGGCTGCTCGGTACCCAGTCGCACCTGGACTTCCTGCCAGAAAGCCACACCGACTTCATCATTGCCGTACTGGGCGAAGAGTTCGGGCTGGTGGGCATTTGCGCGTTGTTGCTTATCTATCTTTTGTTGATTGGTCGGGGGCTGGTGATTACCGCTCAGGCGCAAACGCTGTTCGGAAAATTGCTCGCCGGAGCATTGACCATGACGTTTTTTGTTTACGTTTTCGTCAACATCGGTATGGTCAGTGGCCTGTTGCCGGTCGTAGGGGTACCGTTGCCGTTCATTAGCTACGGAGGAACTTCGCTGGTGACACTGCTGTCAGCGTTTGGGGTTTTGATGTCGATCCATACCCATCGCAAGTGGATCGCACAGGTTTGAATAAGGTGAAGAGTTCAATGCAAGTAATGCGTGGCTGGGCGACTCGATGCGCGCCGCTGGTTGGCCTGATGGGCCTCCTCGGGAGCGTGCAGCAAGCGCTGGCCGGCGAATACGAAGGCTCGCCGCAGGTGGCCGAATTCGTCGGTGAAATGACCCGCGACTACGGTTTCGCCGGTGAACAACTGATGGGTGTGTTTCGCGAGGCGCAGCGCAAGCAGTCGATTCTTGACGCCATCTCCAAACCCGCCGAACGGGTCAAGCAGTGGAAAGAATACCGGCCGATGTTCCTCACTGACGCGCGTATTGCGCGAGGTGTGGACTTCTGGCGCCAGCACGAGGCCACGCTGGCCCGTGCCGAGCAGGAATACGGCGTACCGGCACAAGTGATCGTGTCGATCATCGGTGTTGAAACCTTTTTCGGACGTAATACCGGCAATTTCCGCGTAATCGATGCCTTGTCGACGCTGGGTTTCGACTATCCTCCCCGTGCCGAATTTTTCCGCAAGGAACTGCGTGAGTTCCTGCTGCTAGCGCGCGAAGAGCAGGTCGATCCACTGACCCTCAAAGGCTCCTACGCCGGGGCGATGGGGCTGCCACAGTTCATGCCGAGCAGCTTTCGCGCCTATGCGGTGGATTTCGACGGTGACGGCCATATCAATATCTGGAACAACCCGGATGATGCGATCGGCAGCGTCGCGAGCTATTTCAAGCGTCACGGCTGGGTTGCCGGTGAACCCGTGGTCAGCCGCGCCGATGTGCGCGGCGAGCAGGTCGATGAAGGCCTGACCACCGGCATCGAGCCGACGAAAACCGTCGGGGAGTTGCGAGCGCTGGGCTGGTCGAGTCATGATGCGCTGCGCGATGACATGCCGGTCACCGCATTTCGCCTCGAAGGCGACAACGGCCCTGAATACTGGATGGGCCTGAAGGATTTCTACGCGATCACGCGTTATAACCGCAGCGTGATGTACGCCATGGCCGTACATCAACTGTCTGAACAGCTGGTACAAGCACGGGGCGTCAAGTAATGCGGGCATTGCCTATCAATAAACCCCTGAAGCTGGTGGCATTCGCTGCGTTGGCGGTACTGGTCGCCAGTTGTTCGACCAGCCGTTCCCCGACTCAGAAGACATCCTCTACTGCTGTGCGAGCGCAGCCGGGTCTGGACATCAACCGTGCGCATAAAGATGGCGCGCCGTGGTGGGATGTCGATGTGTCGCGCATCCCCGATGCCACACCGACCCTGCACACCGGTCCCTACAAGGCCAACCCGTACACGGTGCTGGGCAAAACCTACTTCCCGTTGCAGGAGTCCAAGACTTACGTCGCCTCAGGCACGGCGTCCTGGTACGGCACCAAGTTCCATGGCCAGAACACCGCCAACGGCGAAGTTTATGACCTGTACGGCATGAGCGCGGCGCACAAGACATTGCCACTGCCAAGTTACGTTCGGGTGACCAACCTGGACAACAACCGCACAGTGATTCTGCGCGTAAATGACCGCGGCCCGTTCTATTCCGACCGCATCATCGACTTGTCTTACGCGGCGGCCAAGAAGCTCGGTTACGCCGAGAGCGGCACCGCGCGGGTCAAGGTCGAAGGCATCGATCCGCAGCAGTGGTGGGCCGCCAAGGGCCGTCCGGCGCCTTTGATGCTCAACGAGCCGCAAGTCGCGCAGAATAGCGCGCCGGTGATCACGGCTTCGGCCGGCACCGTCGAGCAATGGACCCCGCCGCCGCAGCAGCACGCCGCGGCCGTCGTGCCGGTTCAGCTCGACGCAAAAAAAAACGCTTCTGCAACAGCGTCTGGCCAGTATCTGCAGGTGGGCGCCTTCGCCAACCCGGACGCTGCAGAACTGCTGAGGTCCAAGCTCAGCGGGATGGTGAGCGCTCCGGTGTTCATCAGCTCGATCGTGCGCAATCAGCAGACCCTGCACCGGGTACGTCTGGGGCCGATCGGTTCGCCGGGTGAAATTGCCCAGGTGCAGAACAGCGTGCGCCTGGCCAACCTTGGTTCGCCAAGTGTGGTCACCGAGTAATACGTAGGACTTGATTGACGATTCACCAGCGATTGGGGGGTGAATCAGGTTGTTGGCTCGTCGAAGAACAAAAGCCCGGCAAGGGTGACTGGAGTGAGCAACTGAACACGCGATGGCTCGTCAGAAAGCCATCTGATTAAATTTTGCCTTAGGGCAGTTTCCATTAGCGATTTCGAGAGACGGATGAACATCACCACCTTTGCCAAACGCCTGTGTCTGCTAGTCCCGCTGCTCCTCTCGCCAGCCGCCTTCGCGGCCGAGATGATGCCATCGCCACCACAACTGGCCGCCAAGGCCTACGTACTCATGGATGCCAGCAGCGGCAACGTGCTGGTGGAGAACAACGGTGACCAGCGTCTGCCACCGGCCAGCCTGACCAAACTGATGACCGCGTACATTGCTACGCTGGAAATCCGTCGTGGCCAGATCGGTGAAAACGATCCGGTGACCGTCAGCGAAAACGCCTGGCGCACCGGCGGTTCGCGGATGTTCATCAAAGTCGGTTCGCAGGTGACTGTCAGCGACCTGCTGCACGGCATCATCATCCAGTCCGGCAACGACGCCAGCGTGGCGCTGTCCGAGCACATCGCCGGCAGCGAAGACGCTTTCGCCGACCTGATGAACAAGACGGTTACCGATCTGGGCATGACCAATTCCCACTTCATGAACCCGACCGGTCTGCCGAACCCTGAGCATTACTCGTCGGCGCACGATATGGCGATCCTGGCCCGCGCGATCATCCACGAAGACCCGGCTCACTACGCGATCTACTCGCAGAAAGAGTTCTTCTGGAACGGCATCAAACAGCCTAACCGCAACCTGCTGCTGTGGCGCGACAAGACCGTTGACGGTCTGAAAACCGGTCACACCGATGAAGCCGGCTACTGCATGGTGTCCTCGGCTGTACGTGATGGCCAGCGCCTGATCGCCGTGGTGTTCGGCACCAACAGCGAAGTGGCTCGCGCCGCTGAAACCCAGAAGCTGCTGACTTACGGCTTCCGCTTCTTCGAAACCCAGACCTTCTATCAGAAGGGCACCGAACTGGCTCAGGCCCCGGTGTGGAAAGGCACCACCAGTCAAGTCAAGGCCGGCCTGGCTCAAGACCTGACCATGACCCTGCCAAAAGGCCAGCTGAAGAAGCTCGCTGCCAGCATGACCATGAACCCGCAACTGACCGCGCCAATCGCCAAGGGCGACGTGATCGGTAAAGTCGAAGTGAAACTGGAAGACAAGGTGGTGCACAGCGCCGACCTGATCGCTCTGGACGCTGTCGAGGAGGGTGGTATCTTCCGCCGCATGTGGGATAGCATCCGTCTATTCTTCTACGGCTTGTTCAACTGATTTGTGTTGACCTGCATGGCCCCGCCCCGATTCGGAGCGGGGCCATGCGCGTTACCACGGCTTAAGAGGCCGTTACGCCATGACCGATACCGAAGTAAAGGCGCCAAAGATCGAATTTCCCCAGACTGATTATCCGATTAAGGTGATCAGCGACACGGGCGTCGGCCACAAAGACAAGATCATCGAAATCGTGAAGAAATTCGCGAAAATCAACGATGAGCGGGTCGATGAGCGTTCGAGCAGCAACGGCAAATACACCACTATTCAGTTGCACATCGTCGCGACCGACCAGGATCAGCTGTACAACATCAACAGCGAACTGCGGGCGACCGGCTTCGTGCACATGGTGTTGTGATGCCAGGCACGCTGGGCTTTCGTGAGCTCGGCCAGATGGCTTACGAGCCGGTCTGGCATGCCATGCAACGTTTTACCAACGAACGCGGCAGCGATGCCGCCGACGAAATCTGGCTCGTCGAGCACCCGCCGGTGTTCACTCAGGGCCAGGCCGGCAAGGCCGAACACTTGTTGCTGCCGGGAGATATCCCGGTGGTGCAGGTCGATCGCGGCGGGCAGGTGACCTACCATGGCCCTGGCCAACTGGTGGCTTACCTGTTGCTGGATGTACGCAAACTGGGTTTTGGCGTGCGTGATCTGGTCAGCCGCATGGAGCGTTGCCTGATCGAACTGCTGGCCAGCTACGGCGTGACCGCCGCAGCCAAGCCAGATGCTCCCGGCGTGTACGTCGATGGAGCGAAAATCGCTTCTCTGGGTTTGCGGATTCGCCACGGTTGTTCCTTTCATGGCCTGGCCCTGAACGTGGATATGAACCTGGAACCGTTTCGACGGATTAATCCCTGCGGCTATGCCGGGCTGGCGATGACCCAGCTGAGCGATCACGCAGGATCGATTGAATTTGCCGAGGTAAGTGCCCGGCTGCGTGCGCAGCTCGTCAAACACCTCGACTATGCTGAGCAGACGACCCTGACGGGCGGAATCGACTGATATGACTACTGATGCAGTGCAAACCATGATCCCGACGCTCGACGTGACCGAGCGCCCGGCCCCGCGTCCCAAGGTTGAAGCCGGCGTCAAGCTGCGCGGCGCCGAGAAGGTTGCACGCATCCCGGTAAAGATCATTCCGACCACCGAGCTGCCGAAGAAACCTGACTGGATTCGTGTACGCATCCCGGTTTCGCCGGAAGTCGACCGCATCAAGAGCCTGCTGCGCAAACACAAGCTGCACAGCGTTTGCGAAGAAGCGTCCTGCCCGAACCTGGGCGAGTGCTTCTCTGGCGGTACCGCGACGTTCATGATCATGGGTGACATCTGCACCCGTCGCTGCCCGTTCTGCGACGTTGGCCACGGTCGTCCGAAGCCACTGGACGTCAACGAGCCGCAAAGCCTGGCCATCGCCATCGCCGACCTCAAGCTCAAGTACGTGGTGATCACTTCGGTTGACCGTGACGACCTGCGTGACGGCGGTGCCCAGCACTTTGCCGACTGCATTCGCGAGATCCGCAAACTGTCGCCGAACGTGCAGCTGGAAACCCTGGTTCCGGACTACCGTGGCCGCATGGACGTCGCCCTGGAAATCACTGCGGCCGAGCCGCCGGATGTGTTCAACCACAACCTGGAAACCGTGCCGCGGCTGTACAAGGCTGCGCGTCCGGGTTCGGACTACCAGTGGTCGCTGACCCTGCTGCAACGCTTCAAGCAGATGATGCCGCACATTCCGACCAAGTCCGGCCTCATGCTCGGCTTGGGCGAGACCGACGAAGAAGTCATCGAAGTCATGAAGCGCATGCGCGAACACGACATCGACATGCTGACCCTGGGTCAGTACCTGCAACCGTCGCGCAGCCACTTGCCGGTGCAGCGTTTCGTGCACCCGGACACCTTCGCCTGGTTCGCCGAGGAAGGTTACAAGATGGGCTTCAAGAACGTCGCGTCGGGCCCGTTGGTGCGTTCTTCGTACCACGCTGACGAACAGGCCAAGCTGGTCAAGGCTGAGCTGCTGGGTTCCTGATCCCGCGCAGCGCCATAAAAATGCCCGCGAGGCTTTATGTCTGCGCGGGCATTTTTTTGCCTGTCCTACGACAAGCGCTTACTTTTCCCGCAACCTGTGGGGCAACGAAGTCTCTTCTGTTTGTCCCCGTTCCTGACTACTGTGTGAGCATGATTTTACGCACGGAGATCCATGGATGACTGTTCGACCCACTCACACACTGTGTCCACACAGAGCCGTACCGGCGTTACCCTCGGAGGGTACGATCGGCGTTATTGCGCCGGCCGGCCCCGGGGCACTGGACACCGATAAGGCAGTGCAATGGATGCGCGCCCGGGGCTATGCACTGAAGGTGTTTCCCGGCGTCTACGCTAAGGAAGGCTATCTGGCCGGCAGCGACGACGTGCGGCTCAACGATCTGCATGCAGCGTTCGCTGACCCTGAGGTGGACGCGATCATCTGTCTGCGCGGTGGCTACGGTACGCCGCGACTGCTGGACCGGATCGACTTCGATCTGCTGAGCCGCCACGCCAAGCCGTTCATCGGCTACAGCGATATCACTGCTTTGCACTTGGCCATCAGTCGCTACGCAGGCTTCGTGACCTTCCACGGGCCGCTGCTCAATGCTGACCTGCTGGGCGACAAGGAGCCGCCGACCGTCACCTCATTCTTCGCCATGCTGCGCGGTCAACTGAAAACGGGCAGCGTGCTGAGCCATCCGGTGGCTTATCCGTTGACCACGGTCGAGCCCGGCGTCGCCCATGGGCGCTTGCTCGGCGGTAATCTGGCGATGATCGCTTCGACCCTGGGCACGCCATACGAGATCGATGTCGAAGGCGTGATTCTGCTCATCGAGGACATCAACGAGCCGCTGTATCGCATCGACCGATTACTGACTCAGATGCGTCTGGCCGGCAAGTTGGCGAAGCTGCGTGGCGTGTTGGTCGGGGATGTCGCGGGGGTGGATGTCGAGGCGCTGAACCGCTTGCTCAAACAGACTTTTGCGCCGTTGCGGATTCCGGTGCTGTCCGGTTGGCGCAGTGGGCATTGTGATCCGAACCTGACGTTGCCACTGGGTGCGCTGGTACGGCTGGATGCGGGGAAGAAGGAGTTGATGCTGGAGCAGGATGTGGTGATCAGACCGTAGAGGTTTATCGCCAGAGATTGAGTCTTCGAGAGCAAGCCCCCTCCCACAGTTGATCGCATTCCCATGGTGGAACTCGGTCAACTGTGGGAGGGGGCTTGCTCCCGAAAGCGGCATTAGCCATACGACAAACTGCTATTGGCTACGCAGGCTCTCAAGCAGCTTGTGCGTCGGATAGCCATCCGCCGGCCAGCCAAACGACTGCTGCGCGCTGCGAATCGCCTTGCGCGTGTTGGCGCCGATGATCCCGTCAGCCGTGCCCGCATCGTAGTTGCGCGCGCTCAGAAGGGTTTGCAGTTCGATACGTTCGGTGCGACTCAGCGGCAGGTCATCCTTCGGCCAAGTGCCGTTGATCAAGCCGCCGCCGTTGAACCGCTCGGACAGCAGGCTCACAGCCAATGCATATGACGACGAGTTGTTGTACTTGAGGATCGCCCGGAAGTTATCGAGGATCAGGAACGCCGGGCCACGATAACCGGCCGGCAGCAGCAGGGCGGCAGACAGCTGTTCGGAGCCCGCGGGCACTTGACCGCCATTGGGCAGGGTCACACCCAACTGACGCCATTCGGCAACGCTTTTACGAATCGCGCCATCTGCCAGCGTGTAGTTGAAGCTGCTCGGCAGTTGCACTTCAAAACCCCACGGCTGGCCGCGCTGCCAGCCGGAGCTTTGCAGGTAGTGCGCAGTCGACGCCAGGGCGTCGGCCGGGCTGCCCCAGATGTCGCGGCGGCCGTCACCGTCGAAATCCACGGCGTGGGTGTTGTAGGTGGTTGGAATGAACTGGGTCTGCCCCATGGCGCCAGCCCAGGAACCGAGCATTTTCTCCGGGGTAATATCACCCTGTTGCAGAATTTGCAGGGCAGCGATCAATTGTGCGTGGGCAAAGCCCGGGCGCCGTCCTTCATAGGCGAGGGTCGCCAGCGAATTGATCACCGACTTGCTGCCCTGGAACTGGCCGAAGTTGCTTTCCATGCCCCACACCGACACCAGTGCCTGACGATCAACGCCATAACGCTGTTCGATGCTTTGCAGAATGTCGGCGTACTGGTTGATCAGCGCCTGGCCTTTGCGCACCCGCAGCGGCGAGAGCGCACCATCGAGGTATTCCCACACCGGGCGGGAGAATTCCGGCTGACTGCGGTCGGCGCGGATCACGCTGGCATCGAAGCTGACATTGGCAAATGCACGATCAAACAAATCGGCGCGAATCCCGGCGGCGAGTGCGTCCTTGCGAAAGCCTGCCTGCCATTCGGCGAAGGTCTGGGTCGGCTGTAGATCGAGCGGGTCGGCGGACGGCACTACCGGCGGAATGATCGCTGGGGCTGTGGCGACAGGGGCTGCTTGAAGAGGTTGCGCGTCGGCGGCGGTAGGTTTTTCCGCACAGGCAACAAGCAGGATGAAACTTGTGGCAGCAACCAATTGGCGAACAGGCCAACGATGGGAAAGACAAAAGGGCATGCACAGGTCCAGAGGATACGAATCAGGTGCAGACCTTAACATGACCGGGGGGTACTGCGCTTCAGGCAGCCAGAAAGTAAGAAGCCTCCCAGCTGTCAGACTGGAAGGCTTCGCGGCGGTAGCTGCCTTTACCCTTGGTTGGTCGTTCCTGGCGACTGCGGAACAGGGGTTGGGCGACGATGGATTTGGCCTTGTTCGGGCCATGTTTCGATGGCTTTTTGCGCATGGGGATTTTCTCGAGTGAGTGGTTTTGCGGGGGAAATAATCTGCCGATGTCGGGCGTCTGTCCAGTGCCTGTTGTGTAGGAATGTTCTGACGCTTTCGCGAGCAGGCTCGCTCCCACATTTGGAATGCATTTCAATGTGGGAGCGAGCCTGTTCGCGAATGGCCGTTATGCGGTAAAACAGGTTATTCGGCGGGGAGTGTCAAACGTTGGCCAGCCATCAATAGTGCCAAGCGGCTCAGACTCATCCACGGCGACCCTGCCGCCTGGCCCTTGATCTGCGCATCGATGCGCTGAGCTTCGAGCAACAACTGCGCCCAGCGTTGCGCCGAGTAACGTTGCAGGGCTTTGCTCATCAACGGTTTGCGCTTGTCCCAGACGGGCGGTTTGGCTTGGCTGAAGCATTTGTCCAGCGGTGTGCCCTGGCTATATTGCAGCGAGATATTGGCCAGCAGGCGCAACTCCCGCGCCAGTGCCCAGAGAATCACTGGCGGTTCGACACCTTCACCGCGCAGCCCTTCGAGCATGCGCAACGCGTGAGCCGGTTCGCCGTTGAGCACGGCATCGGTCAGGCCAAACACATCGAAGCGCGCACTGTCCGCGACAGCGGCTTGCACGGTTTCGACGGTGATCTGGCCGCCTTCGGCCATCAGCTTGAGCTTTTCGATTTCTTGCGCCGCGGCGAGCAGGTTGCCCTCGACGCGTGCGGCAATCAGTTCGACGGCGTCCTGGCTGGCCGACAATCCGGCTTGCGACAAGCGCTGACGAATCCAGCTCGGCAGCTGATTGGCATCCACCGGCCAGATCTGGATGAACTGGGTCTGCTGGCCTTCAACCAGCGCCTTGCCCCACTTGGTTTTCTGCGCACTGCCATCGAGCTTAGGCAGGCTGATCAGCAGCACGGTGTCTTCGGCGGGGCGAGAGCAGTATTCGATGAAGGCGGCAGCGCCCTTGTCGCCGGGTTTGCCTGAAGGCAGACGCAGCTCCAACAGACGCTTTTCAGCGAATAGCGACATGCTGGCGCCGGCCTGCAACAACGTGCCCCAATCGAAATTGGCATCGGCGGCGAAGACCTGACGTTCGTCGAATCCTTGCTGGCGGGCGGCACTGCGAATGGCGTCGGCGGCTTCCTGACACAGTAGCGGGTCATCGCCACTGATGATGTAGACCGGCGCAAGGGCGCCTTGCAGGTGTTTGCCGAGTTGGGCGGGAGCGAGCTTCATAAGAGCAATCGAACGGGGCGCCTGAGCGCCCCGAACGTCTTACTGCTGCGGGATTTCGAGCGGCGACTGACGCGGAGTTTCCGCTTCAGCCTTTTGCGCCGCTTCGAGCGCGTCGGCTTCAGCCTTGGCGCGGTTGTTGGCGGCTTGCTGCAGTTGCTCCAGTTGACCCGGGGTCAGCTGTTGCAGGCGCAGCATCATGCGCTGAACCAGCTCGCGACGGATATCGCGACGGGCATCGTTGGCTTCCTGATCGGAGCCGACGAGGTTGTTGCCGTCGTGGATAAACACTTTCTGCACTTCAAGCTTGTCGCTCAGCAGGGGAAGGTTCTTGTCGCCCCGGATGTCGTAGTTGAGGACGGTAGTAACCTGATACTCACCTGTACGACCGGCACCGGCGTAGCTGAGGATGCGCTGGCTTTCCTGTTCGTCAGCCAGGAACAGCTTGTACGGCGCACCGCTGTAAATCTTGACGCCGCTCGACTCCAGCACCTGACGCAGTTGGGTGACGGTCTCGCCGTAGGCGTTACGCGCACTCAGGTCGAGTTCCTTGATGGTCAGTTCGGTGGTACCAGTGCCGCGCAGCTGGAAACCGCAGGCGCTCAACAGGACGGCGAGGCCCATCACCAGCAGATTGCGTTTGATCATTGTGTTGCTCCCCTTGAAACCATGTGGGCCGTTCGTGCGGCCCGAAAGGTTTTACTTGGCGCCAGGCAAACCCGGCGCCCGATCCAATTAGCTGGCGACGATATTGACCAGTTTCCCGGGCACTACGATCACTTTACGAATAGTCAGGCCGTCGACGAAACGCAGTACGTTTTCGTTGGCGCGCGCTGCCGCTTCAACTTCTTCACGCGTTGCGCTGGCCGGCATTTCGATCTGGCCACGCAGTTTGCCGTTGACCTGGATGACCAGGGTCAGGCTGTCCTGCACCAGCGCAGTTTCGTCCACTGCTGGCCAACCGGCGTCGATCACCGGATCGGCGTGGCCCAGTTGGTTCCACAACTCATGGCTGATGTGCGGAGTGATCGGAGCCAGCAGCAAGGTCACGGCTTCCAGACCTTCCTGAATCAACGCGCGATCCTGTTCGGTGCCTTGCGCAGCTTTTTCCAGCACGTTCATCAGCGTCATCACCTGAGCGATGGCGGTGTTGAATTTGTGGTTCTGGCCAACGTCGTGGCTTGCCTGCTTGATCGCCAGATGGATCGAGCGACGCACGGCTTTCTGCTCGTCGTTCAGGCCAGCAACGTCAAGTTTGCCCGGCAGACCCTGAGTAACGTGGGCCTGAGCCAGACGCCAGACACGTTTGAGGAAACGGTGCGAACCCTCAACGCCGGAGTCGGACCATTCCGCGCTCATGTCAGGTGGCGAGGCGAACATCATGAACAGACGGCAAGTGTCGGCACCGAACTGGTCGATCATCGACTGTGGGTCAACGCCGTTGTTCTTCGACTTGGCCATCTTCTCGGTGCCGCCGATTTCCACCGGCAGACCGTCGGCAATCAGCTTGGCGCTGATGACTTTGGCTTTGCTGTCACGTTCAAGTTCGACGTCCGCCGGGTTGAACCAGGTGTAGGCACCGTTGGCTTCGCGACGATAGTAAGTCTCGGCGATCACCATGCCTTGAGTCAGCAGGTTCTTGAACGGCTCGTTGGAGCTCACCAGGCCTTCGTCACGCATCAGCTTGTGGAAGAAGCGCGCGTAGAGCAGGTGCAGGATCGCGTGTTCGATACCGCCGATGTATTGGTCGACCGGCAGCCAGTGATCGGCCGCGGATTTTTCCACCAGGCCGCCTTCAAAGTGCGGCGAGGCGTAACGTGCGTAATACCACGACGACTCGACGAAGGTGTCCATGGTGTCGGTTTCACGTTTGGCAGGCTGGCCGCATTTAGGGCAGGTGCACTCGTAGAACTCGGGCATGCGCGCCAGCGGCGAACCGGCGCCATCCGGCACCACGTCTTCTGGCAGCACGACAGGCAGTTGATCTTCCGGCACCGGCACGTCACCGCAGGCATCGCAGTGGATGATCGGGATCGGACAGCCCCAGTAGCGCTGACGGCTGATGCCCCAGTCGCGCAGACGGAACTGGGTGCGCGAGGCGCCCAGTTGTTTCTTGATCAGGGCGACTTCGATGGCGTCGAACGCGCCGGCGAAGTCGAGGCCGTCGAACTCGCCGGAGTTGATCAGCGTGCCGTGCTCGCCGTAGGCGTCTTGCCACGGGGTCGGGTTGCTGTCGCCGGAGCTGGTACGCACGACCGATTTCACCGGCAGGTTGTACTTGTGAGCGAATTCGAAATCGCGCTCGTCGTGCGCCGGCACAGCCATTACTGCGCCATCGCCGTAGTGCATCAACACATAGTTGGCGACCCAGACTGGCAGTTTTTCACCGCTCAGCGGGTGTTCGACGAACAGGCCGGTCGGCAGGCCTTTTTTCTCTTGGGTGGCGACGTCGGCTTCAGCGACGCTGCCGCCTTTGCATTCAGCGATGAACGCTTGCAGCTCAGGGTTGTTCTGCGCCGCCTGAGTGGCCAGCGGGTGTTCGGCGGCCACGGCGACGTAGGTCGCGCCCATCAGGGTGTCCGGACGGGTAGTGAAGACTTTCAGAGTGCCGGCTGCGCCGATGGAGTCGACGTTGTACGGAAACTGCACTTCCATGCCGCGGGATTTGCCGATCCAGTTGCGCTGCATGGTCTTGACCTGTTCCGGCCAGCCAGTCAGTTCGTCGAGGCTCTCCAGCAGCTCATCCGCGTAGGCGGTGATCTTGAAGTAGTACATCGGGATTTCGCGCTTTTCGATCAGCGCGCCGGAACGCCAGCCGCGACCGTCGATCACCTGTTCGTTGGCCAGAACGGTCTGATCGATCGGGTCCCAGTTCACGGTGCCGTTTTTACGGTAGATCACACCTTTTTCGAACAGGCGAGTGAACAGCCATTGTTCCCAGCGGTAGTAATCCGGCTTGCAGGTGGTCACTTCGCGCGACCAGTCCACCGCCAGGCCCAGGCTACGCAGCTGGGTTTTCATGTAGGCGATGTTTTCGTAGGTCCACTTGGCCGGCGCGACGTTGTTTTTCATCGCGGCGTTTTCTGCCGGCATGCCGAAGGCGTCCCAACCCATCGGTTGCAGAACGTTCTTGCCTTGCATGCGCTGGTAGCGGGAGATCACGTCGCCGATGGTGTAGTTGCGCACGTGCCCCATGTGTAGCTTGCCGCTGGGGTAAGGGAACATCGACAGGCAGTAGAAAGTCTCCTTGCCTGGCTGTTCACTGACTTCAAAGGACTTTTGCTCGTCCCAGAACGACTGGGCGGCGGCTTCGATTTCACGGGGCTGATATTGTTCGTGCATGGCTACTTTTGTACTGGATATGGGTGGCCTAATCCTCTTCAACGCAGGTTCCGGGGTTGACCCGGACGAGCTGGAAGTGGAATGACAGGAAGCGCCGTAGCATACATGACCGCGCTTGGCCTAGGGAAACCCTGATTACAGCTGTTTGGCCGGGTAAATCGGTGGCGAGGGCCGTTGGTCGCGGCGTGCAGTCGGTTTGTGCAGCGAAGCTAAGCTCTAACTGGGGAGTGAGTCTTATCATCAATGAGGTGAGGGATGGTGGAGCAACAGCAAAGAAACGTCACGAAACCTGAGTTGTACGAACGGTTGATGGACCGTCTGGGCATGGCCCTGGACGCTGCAAAAACCGCTGATCGGCTGCGCGACGAGCGCCCCTTGGAATTGGAATTGCGTGGCTTGAGCCCCGCCGAGTTCAAACTGGTCAAGGCCTATCTGGATCGCAGTGAACGTGAAGCGCACGGATGCTTGTCGCAAGCAGTGAAGCAGCTCGATGCAGGACATTCGGCCAAGGTCATCTGGCTCAAAGACAAGGCGCCCCGCAAAGACACCGTCAAGGTGCGGGCTTTGCAGGCCAAGTAAGCGCATGGCAGGTCAGGAAGCGGATCTTTTTCAACAGGATCCGACCCTATCGGTTGTCGCGTTGGATCAACCCACTTAGGCTTCGGGCATCTTTGGAGATGCCCGATGCCTTTTCGTTATTTCGTCAAACAACTTCTATTGCCGCCCGGCATTCTTTTACTGCTGTTGCTGGCTGCCTGGTGGCTACGCCGCTCTCGTCCGCGCCTCGCAGGGTTGTGTTTTGCCATCGGTTTTGGCGGGTTCTGGCTGATGAGCTTGCCGGTGGTCGTGCAATGGGGCGCCAAAGCCCTCGAGCGCGAGCCGCCCTTGGCCCGGGAAGAGTGGGCGACCTTGGCGCAACGTGCTGATGCGATTGTGGTGCTCGGTTCCGGTCGTGAGCGCGGTGATCTGGCCTGGGGCGAGGATCAGCCGACCGGCGTGGGGCTTGAACGTCAGCGTTATGCGGCACGCCTGGCCAAGGCGTCGGGGCTGCCGATTCTGACCAGTGGTGGCTTGCATTACGGCACGCCGCCGACTGAGGCGAAATTGATGGCTGACTCGTTGCTGGATGACTTTGGCGTGACGGTGCGTTGGCAAGAGGGCGAGAGTCGTACCACGTGGGAGAACGCCAAGTTCAGTGCCGACATGTTGTTGCCGCAGGGGATCAAGCGTGTAGTTGTGGTGACTCAGGCCTGGCACATGCCGAGATCGGTCTGGAGTTTCGAGAAGGCGGGATTTGAAGTAGTGCCGGCACCGGTCGGGTTTTTGGGTACGGATAACGCGAGGCCGCTGGGTGGCTGGATGCCGGAATTCAAGTCGATCTGGCAGAGCGGGCAGTTGCTGAATGAGGCGGTGGGGCAGGTGGGGTATTCACTGTTTTACCGGAGTGAAGCGGTCGCCGATTGATTGAGTGTTGCCAATGGCCTCTTCGCGAGCAGAGAGTGTCAGATTTTTTGTGTGCGGGCTGGTAATGGCCTGCCGTTAGGCAGGCCTTCATTTCACCAGTTTGACCTGATGAATCGATCTCCGTACAAAATCGCAAACTGATTCATAGCGTTTTTCCA
>NZ_FYDT01000085.1:0-13776 GCF_900187585.1 Pseudomonas sp. Irchel 3E19 | reverse complement strand
GCCAATTTGGCCATGACACTGGCAGGTGCTTTTTTCTCGAAACGCGCTAGAACATCGGCCCACATCGTTCGGGTCCTCCTGGCTGAAGTATCAGGGGATTTTACCTAAGACCTTGAAAGGGATGGCCGTAAGGGCGGAACCCTAATCAGCACCACCCGAAGCAACAGATATTCACCCAAACCCAAAGCGCTCAAACAACATCAACCCCTACGTGAATCGCATCATGCCGCCAAAACTCCAGATCGCAATCAATCAACCGCTCATGCTGATCATAATTGACCCGAGCAATCCGCAAACCCGGACTCCCCACCGACACTCTCAAAGCCGCCGCAGCATCTACAGACAATGACGTAGGCACGATCTCAAACCGCACCCGCCCATAGTGCAAATCGTAATGCCGCGCATACAACTCGGTAATCGACTGATTCAAATCAAACCCCAGAATCCCCGGAAAAAACTGCGGATTCAAATAATGCTCAACATAAAGCACCAACCGCCCATCAATCCGCCGCGACCGACAAATCTGAATCACGCTCGACAAGGCCGGCAACTGCAACCACGCACACACCGCCGCCGACGCCGGTTGCAACCGCGCCGAAATCACCTCGGTCGAAGGCACCCGCCCCTGCGCACTGACCATCGCGTGAAAGTGACTGCGCTGCATCAGGTTATAAGCCAGACGCGGCGGCGACACGAACCAGCCCCGCCGCTCCTCGCGATAAATCTGGCCCTGCGCCTCCAGTTGCAACAACGCCTCACGCACCGTAATCCGCGTCGTGCCAAACAACTCACTGAGCTTGCGCTCGGCCGGCAACTTACTGCCGGGCGCCAATAGCCCGTGGTCAAGTTGCTCCTGCAACACCTGGCCAATCGCTGTCACCGCTTTTGTTGCCTCATCGCGCATCAACGTTACCTATCTGGACTAGACCAGCACTGTTTCAGGGCAAAACCGCACGACTGAAAAACCATTTCCGTGCGTTGCAAGCCTAGGCAGTGCAGATGACCAAGAGATGACAAACCTGCCGAACGGTCCCAATTACGACTTGCAATACATCGGCCAAGTCCCTTGCCCACCGGGGCTTTGAGCATGGTCTACGCTTACCCCGCAGCCCATGAAACCGGGTAAATAAAAGGCCTGATGCAGAGTCACCGACATCAAAATGTCATCCAGCCCCCTTAAATTGGCTCAGGTATTGCTGACCTAGACCAACACAAACCGCAATCGCAGCGTTGAACACGACCAAGGAGCTTCGGAATGAAACAGCTTTTCCTGGCAACACTGTTAGGCTCGACCATTGCAATGTGCACCGCCGCCATGGCGGCAGGCACCGATCTGAAAACCCTCGAAGCCGCTGCGAAAGCGGAAGGCGCCGTCAACAGTGTCGGCATGCCCGATGACTGGGCCAACTGGAAAGGCACCTGGGCAGAGCTTGCCAAGAATTACGGCCTGAAACACATCGACACCGACATGAGCTCGGCCCAGGAAATCGCCAAGTTCGCCGCCGAAAAAGACAACGCCAGCGCCGACATCGGTGACGTCGGTGCCGCCTTCGGCCCGATCGCGGTCAAGCAAGGCGTGGTGCAACCTTACAAGCCAAGCACTTGGGATCAGGTCCCGGACTGGGCTAAAGACAAGGACGGCAACTGGGCGCTGGCCTACACCGGCACCATCGCTTTCATCGTCAACAAGAAGCTGCTGCACGGCTCCGAAGTACCGACCAAATGGGCTGACCTCAAGGGCGGTAAATACAAGGTTTCCATCGGTGACGTGAGCACTGCTGCGCAAGCTGCCAACGGCGTTCTCGCTGCGGCACTGGCCAACGGTGGCGACGAGAAAAACATCCAGCCCGCCCTCCTGCTGTTTGCAGACATCGCCAAGCAAGGTCGCCTGTCGATGGCCAACCCGACCATCGCCACCATGGAAAAAGGCGAGATCGAAGTCGGCGTGGTCTGGGACTTCAACGGCCTGAGCTACAAGGCCAAGATGGCCAACCCGGATGACTACGTGGTGCTGATCCCGTCCGACGGTTCGGTGATTTCCGGCTACACCACCATCATCAACAAATACGCGAAAAACCCGAACGCCGCCAAGCTCACTCGCGAGTACATCTTCAGTGATGCCGGCCAGACCAACCTCGCGCGCGGCAACGCCCGCCCGATCCGCGCCGAGCATCTGCAACTGCCAGAAGACGTGAAAGCCAAGCTGCTGCCGAACGAGCAGTACAAAAAGGTCACGCCGATCAAGGACGCCGATGCGTGGGAAAAAACCTCCAAGGCCCTGCCGCAGAAGTGGAACGAAGAAGTCATCGTCGAGATGAAGTAACGCTGTAGATCGCCTCTGTGTGATTTGTTGAAGATCCAACTGTGGGAGCGGGCTTGCTCGCGAAGGCGTCGTGTCAATCGACATCATTGTTGAATGATCCACCGCATTCGCGAGCAAGCCCGCTCCCACGGGGGGGATTGAGTTGATTTCGGAATATTTGAATTTCGCGGAGTTTTTGCCCCTATGAAGCACAACGTCATCCTTGTCGTGCTCGACGGCCTCAATTACGAAGTCGCGCGTCACGCCATGGGGCATCTGCAGGCTTACGTTGGCGCAGGACGCGCCGCACTCTACAAACTGGAGTGCGAGTTGCCGGCCCTGTCCCGACCGCTTTACGAATGCATCCTCACCGGCGTGCCGCCGATCGACAGCGGCATCGTCCACAACAACGTTTCGCGCCTGTCCAACCAGCGCAGCATTTATCACTACGCGCGCGATGCCGGTTTGAAAACCGCAGCAGCGGCTTATCACTGGGTCAGCGAGTTGTATAACCGTTCGCCGTTCGTGGCCGCCCGAGACCGTCACACCGACGATCCGACACTGCCGATCCAGCACGGCCATTTCTACTGGCAAGATCACTACCCCGATTCGCACCTGTTCGCCGACGCGGAACACCTGCGCCTGCGCCATGCACCGGACTTCCTGCTGATCCACCCGATGAACATCGACGACGCTGGCCACAAGCACGGCCTCGACACCGCGCAATACCGCAACAGCGCACGGTTCGCCGACATCATCCTCGCCGACTATTTGCAGGCCTGGCTCGACGCCGGCTATCAGGTGCTGGTGACTGCCGACCACGGCATGAACAACGACCGCTCGCACAACGGCCTGCTTCCCGAAGAACGTCAGGTGCCACTGTTCGTCCTCGGCGACGCCTTCAGCCTCAATGCCGACGCGGCGCCGAAGCAGACCGAAATCTGCGGCACGGTCTGCGAACTGCTCGGCGTGCCCCACGACAAACCTGTGTGCCGGGAGTTGCTCAAGTGAATGCCATGACTCGCGGCAAATGGCTGGCAGCCCTGTGCCTGGTGCCCTTCGCACTGTTCTTTATCGTGTTCGAAATCGCCCCGCTGATCTGGGTGATGATCAACAGCCTGCAATCGGAAGAGTTCGGTTGGGGCTTCGCCAACTTCAGCAAGATCTTCAGCTCGAAATTCTATTTGCAGGCAATCCAGTACAGCCTGGAGATCAGTTTCTGGTCGAGCGTGTTCGGCATCATCATCGCCGTGCTCGGTGCGTATTCCCTGCGCCGGGTCGACTCGAAACTGCGCAACTTTGTGAACGCCTTCGCCAACATGACCAGCAACTTTGCCGGCGTGCCTCTGGCCTTTGCGTTCATCATCCTGCTCGGCTTCAACGGCAGCATCACCATCATGTTGAAGCAGGCCGGGATCATCGAGGACTTCAACCTGTACTCGAAAACCGGCTTGATCATCCTCTACACCTACTTCCAGATTCCCCTCGGCGTGCTACTGCTCTACCCGGCCTTCGACGCCCTGCGTGAAGACTGGCGCGAGTCCGCCGCACTGCTCGGCGCCAACGGCTGGCAGTTCTGGCGGCACATCGGTCTGCCGGTCTTGACCCCGGCGCTGCTCGGTACGTTTGTGATCCTGCTGGCCAACGCCCTCGGCGCCTACGCCACGGTATACGCGCTGACCACCGGAAACTTCAACGTGCTGCCCATCCGCATTGCAGCGATGGTGTCCGGTGATATTTCCCTCGACCCGAATCTGGCCAGTGCGCTGGCCGTGGTGCTGGTGGCGCTGATGACCATCGTCACCGTCGTGCATCAACTGCTGTTGAAGAGGAGCTACCATGTCTCGCGCTGAAACCGGCCCGGCCGCCGTCTACCACCGCGTCGTGGTCTACCTGTTGTTCGCCATCCTCCTGGCACCGCTGGTGGGCACGCTGATCTACTCGATCGCCAGCAGTTGGTCGGCGACCATTCTGCCCAGCGGCTTCACCTTCAAGTGGTACCTGCAGTTGTGGGGCGACCCGCGTTTTCTCCACGCTTTTGGCCAGTCATTGCTGGTGTGTGTCGGCGCGCTGGTGCTGTCGGTGGTGCTGATCCTGCCACTGCTGTTTGTGGTGCATTACCACTTTCCGAAACTCGACGCGCTGATGAACATCCTGATCCTGCTGCCGTTCGCGGTGCCGCCGGTGGTGTCGTCGGTCGGCCTGTTGCAGCTCTACGGTTCGGGCCCGATGGCGATGGTCGGCACACCGTGGATTCTGATCGGTTGCTACTTCACCGTGGCGCTGCCGTTCATGTACCGGGCGATCACCAACAACTTGCAAGCGATCAACCTCCGCGACCTGATGGACGCCGCGCAACTGCTCGGCGCCAGCACCTTTCAGGCCGCATTCCTGGTGGTGCTGCCGAACCTGCGCAAAGGCCTGATGGTGGCGTTGCTGCTGTCGTTCTCGTTCCTGTTCGGTGAGTTCGTGTTCGCCAACATCCTCGTCGGCACCCGCTACGAAACCCTGCAGGTTTATCTGAACAACATGCGCAACAGCAGCGGCCACTTCACCAGTGCGCTGGTCATCTCGTACTTCTTTTTCGTGCTGGTCCTGACCTGGATCGCCAACATCTTGAACAAGGACAAAAGCGAATGAGCTATGTCAGCGTCCAACACCTGCAAAAAAACTACGCAGGCACCACGGTGTTCAGCGACATCAACTGCGAAATCAACAAGGGTGAATTCGTCACCCTGCTCGGCCCGTCCGGTTGCGGCAAATCCACTCTGCTGCGTTGCATTGCCGGCCTGACCCCAGTGGATGGCGGCAAGATCCTGCTCGACGGTGTCGATATCGTGCCCTTGAGCCCACAGAAACGCGGGATCGGCATGGTGTTCCAGAGCTACGCGCTGTTCCCGAACATGACCGTGGAACAGAACGTCGCCTTCGGTTTGCGCATGCAAAAGGTCAACGCCGACGACAGCCATAAACGCGTCAACGAAGTGTTGAAACTGGTTGAACTGAACGATTTCGCCAGCCGCTATCCGCATCAGCTTTCCGGCGGCCAATGCCAACGCGTCGCCCTCGCCCGCTCACTGGTCACTCGTCCGCGTCTGTTGCTGCTGGATGAGCCGCTGTCGGCACTGGATGCACGAATCCGCAAACACCTGCGTGAACAGATCCGTCAGATCCAGCGCGAACTCGGCCTGACCACGATTTTCGTCACCCACGATCAGGAAGAAGCGCTGACCATGTCTGACCGGATTTTCCTGATGAATCAGGGAAAAATCGTACAAAGCGGCGACGCCGAAACCCTGTACACCGCGCCGGTCGACGTGTTCGCCGCCGGCTTCATCGGCAACTACAACCTGCTCGACGCCGACAACGCGTCGAAGCTGTTGCAGCGCCCGATCAACCACCGCATCGCCATTCGCCCGGAAGCCATCGAATTGAGCCTCAACGGCGAACTCGACGCTCAGATCCGCAGCCACAGCCTGCTCGGCAACGTCATCCGTTATCGTGTCGAAGCGCGCGGCGTGGAACTGGTGGTGGATGTGCTCAACCGCTCGGCCGCCGATCTGCATCCCGACGGTCAGCGCCTGGCACTTTCCATCGATCCGACGGCCCTGTGTGAGGTAGCCTGATGACTTTGCTGACGTTGAAGAGAGAACTGCACTGATGGCCCTGGCAATTTTTGATCTGGACGAAACCCTGATCCACGGCGACTGCGCCACCCTCTGGAGTGAGCAGATGGGCCGTTTGGGCTGGGTCGATCCCAAGTCGTTCATGCGCAAGAACAACGAACTGATGGACGCCTACAGCCATGGCAAATTGCGCATGGAAGACTACATGGACTTCAGCCTCGAACCGCTGATCGGCCGCACGCCGGAAGAAGTCGAGCATCTGGTCGGCCCGTGGGTGGAAGACTTCATCGAACCGATCATCTTCAGCGACGCGACCAAAACCATCGCCGCTCACCGCAAGGCCGGTGACCGGATTCTGGTGATCTCGGCGTCGGGCACGCACCTGGTCAAACCGATTGCCGACCGTTTGGGCATTGACGAGGTGCTGGGGATCGAACTGGAAGTCGCCCATGGTGTTTACAGTGGCCACACCGTTGGCACCCTGACCTACCGCGAAGGCAAGATCACCCGATTGCTGGAATGGCTGGATGCAGAAGAAGAGAATCTGGAAGGTGCGAGTTTTTACTCCGACTCACGCAATGACCTGCCATTGTTGCTGAAGGTGGATTTCCCGCATGTGGTCAATCCGGATCCGGTTCTGCTTGAGCACGCTCAAAAGGCTAACTGGCCAATCCACAACTGGAAGTAAATAAAGATCCAAATGTGGGAGCGGGCTTGCTCGCGAATGCGGTCTTTCACTCAACAGTAATGCTGACTGATCAGACCCTTTCGCGAGCAAGCCCGCTCCCACAGGAGAATGATGTTTCAGCTCAGGCTGTCGTCAATCACCAACACCAGTTTCCCCGAAACCGTATTGCTCGCCAGCTCGGCAAACGCCGCCTCGGCGTCTTTCACCGCAAAAGCCTTGGCCAACTGCGGACTCAACCGCCCTTCGGCAAACAGCGGCCAGACATGCTGGCTCAAGTCGCTGAACAGATCCGCCTTGAACTGATCGTCACGACTGCGCAGTGTCGAGCCGAGCAACTGCACGCGCTTGGCCAACACCTGCGCCAGATCCAGTTTCGCCTCGCGACCGCCCATCAGCCCGATCAGCACCCAGCGCCCGTCCAGCGCCGTCAGCTTGAGGTTCAGCGCCGCATAGTTGCCGCCGACCGGATCAAGGATCACGTCGAACGGCCCGAAGTCGCGCAGACTCTCCAGATCATCCGTGCGAACGACCCCGCCCTGCGCTCCCAGCGCCTCACAGTAAGCCAATCGCTCGGCCGAGCCGACACTGACCCAACATGGGTTGCCAAACGCCTTGCACAGCTGAATAGCGGCTGAACCAATCCCACTTGCGCCGGCGTGCAAGAGAACTTTCTCACCCGGTTTGAGCGCCGCAAGCTGAAACACATTCAGCCAGACTGTTGCGTAAACCTCAGGCAATGCTGCCGCCTCGATCAGCGATACGCCTTCGGGAACCGGCAGCACGTGCCGCCCGTCGACCACCACCTCTTCAGCCATGCCGCCCCCGGCCAGCAAGGCGCAAACCCGATCGCCGACCTGCCACGAACTGCCCGCGCCCACCTCGCTGATCACCCCGGAACACTCAAGACCGAGTACTTGGCTCGCACCGGGAGGTGGCGGATAGAGACCGGCTTTCTGTAATAAATCGGCGCGATTGAGGCCGGCTGCCGCCACCCGAATGCGAACTTGTCCTACATCACACGTAGGACTCGGCTCTTCAACCCATGCCACTTGACCTTCCACGCCTTGCAATGCCTTCACAGTGCCTCCATAGTGAGTCTGGACTGAGCCCGAAGCTGTAGCGCCGGGCTTTTTGCATTATGCGACCGGCTCTCGTAGAACCGGCGACTTCAAAGACGGCCTAATATGCGTTATCAATTGTCCCCGCGTCGAATCAGCATGAAGCATTTGCTCCCCAGCACCGCCCTCGCTCTATTCATCGGCATCGGCCTGTTGCCGGTGTCGGGCACTACATTCGCAGCCAACAGCTGGGACAAGTTGCAGCCTGATCGCGATGAAGTCATCGCCAGCCTGAATGTCGTCGAGTTGCTCAAGCGTCACCACTACAGCAAGCCGCCGCTCGACGATGCGCGCTCGGTGATCATCTATGACAGCTACCTCAAGCTGCTGGATCCGTCGCGCAGCTACTTCATGGCCAGCGACATCAGCGAATTCGACAAGTGGAAGACCCAGTTCGACGACTTCCTGAAAAGCGGCGACCTCAACGCCGGGTTCACCATCTACAAGCGCTATCTGGATCGCGTCAAGGCGCGTCTGGACTTCGCCCTTGCCGAGCTGAACAAAGGCGTCGACAAGATGGACTTCACCACCAAGGAAACCTTGCTGATCGATCGCAAGGACGCCCCTTGGCTCAAATCCACCGCCGAACTCGACGACCTGTGGCGCAAACGCGTCAAGGACGAAGTGCTGCGGATGAAGATCGCCGGCAAAGAGCCCAAGCAGATCCAGGAAACCCTGACCAAGCGCTACAAGAACCAGTTGTCGCGTCTGGATCAGACCCGTCCGGAAGACATCTTCCAGGCGTACATCAACACCTTCGCCATGTCTTATGATCCGCACACCAACTATCTGTCGCCGGATAACGCGGAAAACTTCGACATCAACATGAGCCTGTCCCTGGAGGGCATCGGCGCCGTGTTGCAGAGCGACAACGATCAGGTGAAAGTCGTGCGTCTGGTGCCTGCCGGCCCTGCCGACAAGACCAAACAGGTCGCCCCTGCCGACAAGATCATCGGTGTTGCCCAAGGCAACAAAGAGATGGTCGACGTGGTCGGCTGGCGTCTGGACGAAGTGGTCAAGCTGATCCGTGGCCCCAAAGGCACCGTGGTGCGCCTGGAAGTGATTCCGGCCAGCAATGCACCAAACGACCAGACCACCAAGATCGTGCCGATCACCCGTGAAGCGGTGAAGCTCGAAGACCAGGCCGTGAAGAAGTCCGTGCTGAACCTGAAACAGGACGGCAAGGACTACAAACTCGGCGTCATCGAGATCCCGGCCTTCTACCTCGACTTCAAGGCGTTCCGTGCCGGTGATCCGGACTACAAGAGCACCACTCGCGACGTCAAGAAACTGCTGACCGAGTTGCAGAAAGACAAAGTCGACGGCGTGGTCATCGACCTGCGCAATAACGGCGGCGGTTCTCTGCAGGAAGCTACCGAGCTGACCAGCCTGTTCATCGACAAAGGCCCGACCGTACTCGTGCGTAACGCCGATGGCCGCGTCGACGTGCTGGAAGATGAAAACCCGGGTGCGTTCTACAAAGGCCCAATGGCGCTGCTGGTCAACCGCCTGTCCGCCTCGGCTTCGGAGATCTTCGCCGGAGCCATGCAGGACTACCACCGTGCACTGATCATCGGTGGCCAGACCTTCGGCAAAGGCACCGTGCAGACCATTCAGCCGCTGAACCACGGCGAACTGAAACTGACCCTGGCCAAGTTCTACCGGGTTTCCGGTCAGAGCACCCAGCACCAAGGCGTTCTGCCGGACATCGACTACCCGTCACTGATCGACACCAAGGAAATCGGCGAGAGTGCCCTGCCGGAAGCCATGCCGTGGGACACCATCCGCGCGGCGATCAAACCTGCAGCCGATCCGTTCAAACCGTTCCTGGCACAGCTCAAGTCTGAACATGACACACGCACCGCCAAGGATGCCGAGTTCGTGTTCATCCGTGACAAGCTGGCGCTGGCGCAGAAACTGATGGAAGAAAAAACCGTCAGCCTCAATGAAGCCGATCGCCGTGCCCAGCACGCCGATATCGACGCCAAGCAACTGGTGATGGAAAACATCCGTCGCAAGGCGAAAGGCGAAGAGCCGCTCAAAGAGCTGAAGAAAGAGGACGAAGACGCCCTCGCGGCCGCCGAGCCGGACAAGGTCAAACCGGAAGACGATGCCTACCTGAGCGAAACCGGGCGCGTGCTGCTCGATTACCTGAAGCTGAGCAATCAGGTGGCCAAGAAGTAAGACGATGGCAATTTAATGCTGGCGATCCCCGGATCGTCATCAAACAGTCATCATTCTGTCGTGCAATAAAGGACTGGGAGCCACTCTCTTCATCGAGAGCGCTCCCAGTCCTTTTTTTATCGCCAGAGATTGCCATGACCACGACCGAACAGCTGAGTGCCTTGAGCTCGATCCTGACTCAAAGCGGCTTGCACAGCCTGTTCCAACCGATCATCTGCCTCTCCGAACGACGCATCCTCGGTTACGAAGCCCTGACTCGTGGCCCCTCCAACAGCCCTCTTCACTCGCCCATCGCGCTGTTCGCGGTGGCGCGTCAAGCCGGACGTCTGAGTGAACTGGAGATCGCCTGCCGTCAGAGCGCTTGCCGCCGTTTCAATGAACAGCAACTGCCGGGCAAACTGTTTCTCAACGTCTCGCCGGAGTCTTTGCTGGAAGCCGCGCATCAGCCTGGGCGGACGTTGCAATTACTTCAAGACTTCGGCATTCCGCCAAGCCAAGTGGTGATCGAGCTCACTGAACAGACGCCAATCGACGATTTCCAGTTGCTGCAAACTGCGCTGCATCACTATCGGGCGATGGGTTTTTCGATTGCACTGGATGACCTCGGTGCCGGGTATTCAAGCCTGCGCCTGTGGTCGGAACTGCGTCCGGATTACGTGAAGATCGATCGGCACTTTATCGACGGCATTCATCAGGATGCGTTGAAGCGAGAGTTCGTCGGCTCGATCCTGCAAATTGCCAAAGCTTCCAGGGCGCAAGTCATCGCCGAAGGCATCGAACTCCCAGAAGAGTTAGCTGTGCTGACCGAGATGGGCGTGGATTTGGTGCAGGGTTACTTGCTGGGGCGTCCACAAGAACAGCCACCCCGTGATGCCCGAGCGTTGATGCCCAAACACGACAGCAGCACCGTAGCCCTGAACGATGAAGGCTGCGACCTCAGCGCCCTGCTCAACGACCAGCCCGCCGTGCATCGCGACACACCGACCGCCACCGTGCTGGAAGCCTTTCGCCGCCAGGCCAATCTCAACTCACTGGCCGTGCTCGACGAACAAGGACAACCGTGCGGCATTGTCCATCGTCACTCGCTGTCGGATGCCTTGCTCAAGCCTTTCGCCACTGACCTGTTTGCACGCAAACCCATCAGCCGATTGATGAACGACGACTTCCTCGCCGTGGAAATGAGTCAGTCGCTGCAACAGGTAAGTCGCCTGATCACCAGCCGCGCCCGTCAGCGCATCGAAGAAGATTTCATCATCACCCTCAACGGCGGCTACCTCGGCCTCGGCCGGGTGATCGACGTGCTCAAACTGATCACCGAACTGAAAATCCAGCAAGCCCGCTACGCCAACCCGCTGACCCTGCTGCCCGGCAACGTGCCGATCCAGCAATGCCTGACCCGCCTGCTGCAACAGGGCCGCGAATCAATCATCTGCTACGTCGACATCGACAGCTTCAAACCCTTCAACGACATCTACGGCTACGGCCGCGGCGACGAAGTCCTGCTGTGCCTGGCGCAATGCCTCAACGAACGCGTCGACCCGTCCCGCGACTTCGTCGGCCACATTGGCGGCGACGACTTTCTCCTCGTCCTCGGCCCGGAAGACTGGCGCAAACGCCTCAACCAACTGCTCGACGACTTCCAAAGCCAATGCCGCCGTTTCTATCGGCCTGAGCATCTGGAGGCTGGCTGCTTCATTGCCCCGAATCGGCAAGGCGTGCGGCAGGAGTTTCCGTTGTTGTCACTGTCCATCGGCGTGGTGCATCTGCACCCTGAAGCCTGCGCGCAACTCGACGCCAGCCAACTTGCAGAGATGGCTTCGCAGGCGAAGCATCATGCGAAGAATGTTCCGGGGTATAGCGTGCATTTGCTGGATAGCCTCACGGCCCTGATTTTCATGCACCGCAGTTAATCGGCCAACGCTGAGTCCCCATAAACGCAAATTTCTCTAGGAGCCGGCTTGCCCACGAAGAGGCTTGTTCATACAGCCTTTATTTCGCTACTGACGATTTTTTCAAAACTACCTCGAGGATCGTCAAATAGTTTCAAATCGAATCGCGCTGTACAATCAAGATAGAAGTCACTCACAAGACTCACCTCACCGTGTCTAAAATCCATCATCTGTTTGTAAAATGACTGTATAGCCGGATCATTAGAGGCACTCATGGAGTTAATGACCTCACACTTTTCGTACACTCGCTTTGCCTCTTGCATCACATCCTCAAAATATATCTCACGACTAACAATACCGAGAAATCTTGAAAACTGAAACGGCAAAGACCTACCCGACCTAAAAACGTTACAAAGACTAAGAACCAAAAGACTTGCAAAATACAGCCGCTCCCTACAATTTGGATTTAAGATCAACTCTAGCAATCCAGCATCTCTGCATTCGCCCAAAATATTTAAATCCACTGCATCGGGATCCTCACTGTACAGATCACCAAATAGCTCGGCATTTGATTCTCCGCGAGTCCACCGCTTAAAGTCGTCGAATGACCATCTACCTTGAATGACCTCAATCATTAGGCATCCCCTTCTCTGAAACTTCTAGCTGATATTTCTCTAAGCATTCAAGCAAAACCATCATAAACTTGCGCTGATCCTCTACATCGTCATCGAAGTAGGTTGTAATCTTCGTAAATACCGCATCAAAACTATCACCGACTTCCAAATAGTGCTTTAACGTGGCGACACACCACTCACGCTCTCCAACTGTATAAGAGAGAAACTCAGGCCTCATAAGAACATCAAAAAGCTCGGCAAGCTCATCTTTATCATTAACATTCTTCGAAACAATAATCTTTTCCCGAGCATCGTCGTGGGTATTCTCTATATCAAATAGAAAAAGCAGACCGCGCAAAACAAAATATTCAGGCTTACGTTTCATTCCAGAAACTCCGTATAAGAGGTTATCGGCATACCTGCTCTATCAAGGATCACTACCGCGTGTGTTTGCCGCCCGTAAACCAATCCACCTCTTTTGTAACCTTCACCAACAATCTTGCCCATATTCATCGGTTCCTTCGACGCCATTTGCCCATTTCGCCTGAAAATAAGCTGAGCACGATGTATGGCGTTCAATTGGTCTCGATTGCTAAAAAAGTGAGTGGCCGCACTGGGTATTTTAGGCTGCCCCGTCCGCCTCCCGTTGGTGTAAACCTCAATATCTCCAGTTGTTGGGTTTCTTCCCGTGATTGAACGCTCCTGCTGAGAAGCCAACGTGGTCTGTTTGCCATGTTTCTCCATGAAGTGTGCGCCTTGCGTAGCTTTCTCCATTTCATCCAAACGCCGATAAGCATTCTCCTCTGCCAACTCATCAATCCTCGCCCTCCGCTCCTGCGCCGTCATCTTCGGCAGCGCTGGCTCACCCTCATCAACCTTAGCGCCACTCACATCACCCGGCACCGTACAACCCGGCTTATTCGGCGGCGGACAATTGGAACTCAACCCCAACGGATCCACCCACCCCGTCGGATTCGGCACGTATTGGTACTGATTCAACCCACCCGCCAACTTGATCGGGTCCGGCGTCAAGTACCGTCCCAGCCGCGGGTCGTAATACCGGTGCCGGTTGTAATGCAGCCCACTTTCCCCATCGAAGTACTGCCCCTGAAAGCGCAGCGGCTGGTCCAGGTAATCCTCGCCGGCGAGGGTGATGGCGGCGACTTTGCCGTAGGCGTCGTATTGCGCCGACCAGACGATTTCGCCGCTGTAGTCGGTGAGTTCCTGTGGGGTGCCGAGGTGGTCGAGCTGGTAGTAGAACGGGCAGGCTTTTTTCGGGCCTTTGCCGTCGAGTAGCGCCAGCGGGCGGAAGGTGCCGGGTTCGTAAACGTAGCTGCGGTACTGGCTTTGGCTGC